>PBPE01000025.1 GCA_002724585.1 Dehalococcoidia bacterium
TGGTGGGTTGTGGCACGGGGCTTCGTGGAACTTTGTTCTGTGGGGCTTGCTGCATGGATTGCTTCTCATAGGACATCGAGGAATTATCAAACTTGGATTTGTTAAGTCCTCTTTTGAGAAATTGCCTAAATTTTCAGCTCTGGTTGGATGGATTGTCACTCAGTACTTCGTGTTCATGACGTGGCTTGTATTCAGAGTTGAAGAAACATCAATTCTAATCCCTTCACTCAAAACATTTGTTGGAATCGATGCGCATTGGGATACTACTGAACTGTATGACTCCTTGCCAGAGATCAAGTTCCTAACGTTGGGGTTGGCCATACTGTTCTTCGTAGGTCATTTCCTTAGTTGGCGGCTAGGTGGGCTCAAACATTGGATTGCTAAACAAAATTCCTGGGTTTGGGGTTTAGTGATTGGAATGTTGCTTTCATTGGCGTTCTTGCTACGGCCAGCAGAAACTGTAGACTTCATCTATTTCAGATTTTGAAGCCATTCACCACATTGAGGAATTTTTCTCTCTCAATTGACTCATCATGAGCAAGTTCCACGGTTGTACCATGCAGGCTGGAGATTGTATTAGCCAGCCCCTCAACATCTCCCCATTTGACGCCCGAACCCAGTGATTCCATTTCACATATTTCAGCCATGGGTGTAGCAGCATTTACGATAGTTGGACGACCAAATGCTGCTGCTTCAAACATCTTTGAGGGGATGGCACCTTCTGCAATGTTACCCCGATCTGGAGAATACATTGCAAACATGATTGAAATTTCAGCCATCATTGATGGAAATTCAGAATGATTGAACCCCGTTCGGATTTGGATATCTATGTCAGGATAATTTTTTGAGAGTTCTTCAACCGTTCCTACTGAAACACCATCTCCTGCAATAATCACATTTGGACGACTGTTAAATTCTATCAATTTCAATGATTCAAAGAGAAGTTGGAATGATGAAGATTCGCGAATCCTCCCAAAATAACCGATTGTTGGTGATTTGGGAATCTCTAATTGTGATTGCTTTTCTACTCGGTTTTCAACAGAGATTGAGTGGATGCCAAATTCGCTTAACCACTCTGAAAAATATCTTGAAGATGTGACTACTGCATCAGCCAACCTTGCTCTTGACAGCATCCCACGTTTCATTCTAGCAGATACAAATTTTCGAAATAGGGATTTTGGATTCGCCATTCGAACCCATGTGTGGTGTAAATCATGCATGTCAAAAAGAGTGTATTTTGCATTAACCTGGTTCATCAAAGGAAGCATGTCCGCATCATGACAATGCAATATATCGACTTCTCCTATTTTATTAGAAACCGATTTTCTGAATTTTTGAATTCCCCTGATTGTAGAATATGATCCCCCATATGGTGTGACCCCTACCCTGTGGCGTACGATTCTAACTCCATTCTCTTCGGATACAGATTCTAGATTTTCCAGCCGATCAAATGCATGTATCGTCACATCGTGACCAGCATCGACCAGCCATCGAGCCTCCCTAAGAACACGAGGATCAGGGTCACACCCATTGGATACCACGGATACGATGCGCGCCACGAATTGCGGAGGAGGTCTTCTGTATGAAGCCCAATGGCCCCTAAAGTCCGATGATGTGAAGAAGGGGACTTTCTTGGCGGCTATGTGGCCGACGAAATACCAATGGTCGAGCCAAACCCCTCGGTTTCATTTTTTTCGGGCCCTTTGCGCTTTTTCCAAACAATTTCTGAAGAGGCTTACCTGATTCGTAATCTCGTTCAACGAGACATCAAAAGTCGATATAGTCGATCTATGATTGGGTTTGGATGGACATTTCTCGAACCACTATTACTGTCCATAGTATACTATGCATTATTCACAATTCTTGCGGGCACTCCCGACCCATTGTACCCCTTACACGTCATTACAGGAGTAATTGTTTGGGGCCACTTTGGAAAAAGTTTGCAAGCGAGTGTAGGCAGCCTAACAAAAGGAAAGAATTTGATAAAACAAGTCTATTTCCCAAGGGAAATATTGGCTATTTCACCTGTATTAGCTCAATTATGGATTTCATGCACGGCCTTACTTGCTGTCATTCCTGTTATGCTCTATCTCGATGTGAGTCCGAATGTTCAGATATTCTGGATGATCCCCCTGGGTCTATTTCTTTCAACAATTTTAGCGTTAGGAATTGGAATGTTAGTTGCTCCCTTGAATGCCATCTCCGAAGATGTGCAACATTTATTCAGATTTATTGTGCGGGCGGGATTCTTTGTATCCCCCGTCATGTGGACCTACGAAATGGCTGCTTCAAGAGCAAGTGGAGGGTGGTTAGATGCAATCCTTCTGAACCCAATGGTGGCACCAATCACCTTGGTTAGGAAGGGGTTGGATGGATCGGAGTTCACAATTCCTCCTGAATTTCTCGCCTATTCCACAATATTCGCTTTTGGATCACTATTTCTGGGCATTGCTGTTTTCAAAAAGTGGGAAGCAAAGGTGGTGAAATATCTATGACCGATGCTATCAAAGTTGAAAATGCTGGGTTACAATTTCCTAGAGGAAGGGGGCTATTTAGAGGAATAAAATCTCTTCTGGGATTCAAGGGATTACCAGAAAATGATTTTACTGCTTTGGAGAATATTACCTTGAATGTTCACAAAGGAGAGGTTCTAGGTGTTATTGGGAGGAATGGTTCAGGAAAGAGTACGTTGCTTCGCTTGATGGCGGGAATTTATCAGCCAGACAAGGGTACTGTGCGCGTAAAGGGTAGAACGTCCCTACTAGCTGGTGTTCGAGTTGGATTGAATGAACACCTTTCGGGGAGAGAAAATGTTCACTTATACGGAAGTATTCTTGGACATAAACAAGAGAAAATGGATCAAATGATGGATGACATCATTGAATTTAGTGAAATCGGTGAATTTTTCGACCAACCACTGAGAACATACTCCAGCGGAATGAGGGCAAGACTCGGTATTGCAATTGCTAGTGCGGTGGAACCTGAAATCCTGCTGATTGACGAAGTCTTGGGTGTTGGTGATCCACAATTTAGAGAAAAAAGTAAGGAGAGGATTTTGTCTTTGGTAAAATCAACTAGCACAGTTGTACTCGTTAGCCATTCATTTGCATTAATGCGTGAAATTTGTGACCGAGTCGCTTTCATACACGAAGGGAAGGTACATTCTGTTGGAGATCCAACAGAAAGCATCCGTACCTATTACGAACTGACTGGGAAAAATAACTGAAATTAGCGGTTCGTCAATTGCTTTGCGAGAGGAATTGCGCCACTCTCTACATCTAATGGCGAAGATTTGCCTGAACGGCTCAATAACTCGTCGATTGCTGCAGTAATCGTTTTTTCATCCCTTTTCTCTAGAACTTGGCCCCACCCTTCTTCAACAGAAACCAAACAGCGGGCAAGTTGATCGTCCATACCTGTGAACAAGTTAGGATAGAATAGTGTAGGTAATCCATATCTTCTAACTTCGTGGAATGAATTGTACCCCCCGGCCTGAATAGAACAATCGAAAGCATTGTAGTACAACGAATTGGGATAATCTCTCAAAAGATGCACTCGTGGTAAATCGATATCAAATCTTTCCCCAAGCATGGATTCGCCGAGGACAACGTGCACATCTTCTCTCTTTGTTAATGCATCAACTGTAAGACGTACTTCGCTGTTGATATCATTGATTTCTCCAGCGCCAATTTGTACGTATACTACAGTTGCATCTTGGGGCAATTCTAATCTGCGACGTGCCTGGCTTTTCGACATTTGTTCACTAGGCTCGATTAGCGTTATCGGAGGGCATGTAATGCTCGGAACGTCGTGTTCAACCTCGCTACTTTGCATTGCAATACTATCTTCAGGATGTATGATCAAATCGAAATGTGAAATACTGTCTACTGGAATTGATTTGCCTCTACGAAATGTCCCTCTTCTCATCCAAATGGAATCCAAATGAGGTCTCGCCTTGATTGCTCTTAGCATACCTCGATATGGGAAAGCACCGTCAAAAATGAATTGTTTCGGCCTGTGGGCTTCAAAACAAATTGCGAGCTCTTCCTCAAGAAGTCCATTCCATTCAAGTGTTGACATTTCATCAAAGTATGGAGAGCCGGAGATATAGTGTGCAGGAATGCCATATGGCTTGAGTAAATGCAGTGTNGGCATTGTTGTGAAAAATACAATTTCAAGGGTTGGATCCTCTTTTTTCATATGCTTAGCGAGTGCAAGCATACGTGTGAAGTGACCAAATCCTACACCATTAGTCGGGAATATAACCACACAATTTCTTTCAGACAGTGTCGGGTNTTGAGTCACTCTTTCAAAGGCCGCCGGTGGTGATTTCTTACCTAGCATTTCAANACCTATCATCAACATGTTCCATGGTAATGTCAAAATCAAGAATGGGGCCAACCAAGGTCTCCTCATTGCATCGGTAATAATCGACCCTAGGCGGAGTGAGGGGGAAGTGCGTATACGGTGCAATTCCCTTTCAAGGCGCAGGATTTTNGATTCTCTGCTTACCACTATATCACCAAATTATACTTGCCAAATGACACAATTTATTCAACCTTCCACACCTTCCATACCATTCCAAAATGTTGCCAGATACCGATCGGCCCATTCGGTATACCCTTCACCTCCTTCAGGTGTCGGAGTGAATTCACCAAATACTGGGCCCTTGTCGGTAGCATACATATCGATTCGCATAAAACAACCCAATTTTTTGCCCAACATCTTGACTTGNTTCACCATTTCATCCCAACATTCAGGGAAGAACAATGGTTCATCCGGAACGGGTCTTGAACTACAAATACGCCTTTGAAATTGTCTCAAATCCGGTGAAAAATAATGGTGAACGTTTGCATATTTATCCACTGTTGAATTTCTCAANACNACATGAATTAATGCAATTTCTTCGCCGAAGCAGTAAAACTTCCAATCCCTCGGTATTTTTTCATCTTCACTCCACGATTCAGGTTTCAAGAATTCTTCAACCATCCAAATCGGTTTTACTCTTTTCAAAAAATCATCGGATTTGAATTCATGTTGAATACGNTCATCGGTCCAAACAACACCATCCAGAACATTTACCCGATTGTCAAGACAAAGGACGTTGTTTGCACTGAAACCTTTGCTGGGTTTAATGACTACACGTTTAGGAAGGTCTGTGAGAGAAGGTATCTCTGAAAGATCTTCTCCTGACCACAATATTTCTGGTGTCTGTATGCCTTGCTGTTTGGCCCAAAGTAAACCTGCAGATTTTTCCGATAGTTGCCCCTGCCAGGGTGCTGATTGGGCGCTTGACCACCATCTTTGATTGCGACTTTGAATAAGTTCAGAAAATAATGGCATATCCTCAGTCCAATGCAAATCACCTGAAATCATCTCATCAGGTATTTCGTATGGACGAACCCTCAATGGGTGTGCAACATAAGGCGTCCATTCCTTATGCCTAATTTTCTTGTGCCATGCTTTGAAGGATGAATGATGTTCAAGCCGTGGACCAGTAATTGAGCGCCAAGAAATTTGAAATCGCCCACCTCCAGTNAACGATGTGCTATGATTCAACATGAACATTGATGGNAGTGGATCATGTAAAACCGCATCATCTCCAAAAGTCGCTTTAATCCTCTCAATAAATTCTGTATCCGCTCCAACCCGCATTGAATCGAAATATCCTATTTTTTCAAATACGCTACGTTTTGCAAAAAGAGAAATACACGCTAAACGAATTGCTCCAACCCCTTTGTAGAAAATATCTCCAAATTCATTTACTCGGAAATATGAATGGCAGACCGCTCGATAAGGGGTGTTTAGAATCGATGAAAGTTGGCGCTCAATTCGTTGTGGATGTGTCCAATCATCACTGTCCATAAATGCAATATATTCGCCATTAGCAACTGAAATTGCAGAATTTTTCGCACAATAGGTTCCGCCATTTTTCTCTACTTGCATTGCTTTCAATCTAGGTTCACTGGATGCTCTTTCTTTGAGATATTCAAAAGCATCATCGGGGGAACAATCGTCAACCACAATCAATTCGATATTTTGATGTGTTTGGTTCAAAATTGATTCGATTGCTACATCTAGATATTCATCTCGACCATATACGGTCATGATTATTGTCACAAGGGGTTGATTTGCCATTGAAGATGGTGGTGCGTCGCATCGTAAATTCTCAACTGAAATGTTTTGATTTGGCGCGACGCTGTATATTGGTGCAAGTTCATGGCGTGTGAGCATTCGGTTAACCCTCTGAATATGGGTGCCGTTTTCCATTTTCCAAAATGCCTGAGCCGCAGTCAAATCAACCTCATCGTTCTCGGGGTGCATCTCTGTAGATTTGGTAATCAAATCCGTGACTTCATCAAAATTCCCCAATCGAAGTTGTGAATGTATGAGGTGGCAAAGTGCTCGTCGATCTGTAGGATCAATTTCGAGTATGGATTTACAGTGATTAATGACCAAAGCCCAATCTTCAAATTCATGGAATCCAATATCTATCATCACCCGATGTGCTTCAATAAAATCGGGTAGAGATTCTAATGAGTTACTAATTGCTGTTTCAATCCTTTCAACATCTCCGATTTTTACCAATGCGCGGAGGCGAAAGCGGTGAGCAACTCGTTGTGTTGGTTTGTCGGCGATGATCTGTTCAGAAAAAAATACTACTTCTTCCATTGAACCCAAGTCCCATGCTAGCCGCAATGTTGCAAACATGACTCCGTGATCTGATTTGTCGCCAAGAGCTGCAATCGCAGTTTCCATGGCCCCATCATTATCTCCCAATGCTCTCTGGATTTTGATCAGTGTTTTTGTGTAATCAGGAGTTTTCTCGGGAATACTCTGAATAATTTGGTTTGCAATGTCTGGTGCACTTTCATCAAGTAATACGTTCACAAGTTTCAGTTTCCACTTGTCTGATAATTGAATGTCTTCCGCAACCATGGTAACTCTCTGGATTCTATGTGCTGCTGCTGTCAATTCAGACGCTTGTAAATCGATCCTAATCATCTCTATATCGATATGAGGTGACGATACGTTTGATGATGCAAGTTCTTTCCAAAAGGAATC
>PBPE01000026.1 GCA_002724585.1 Dehalococcoidia bacterium
TCTCCAGTCCTAGTGTCAGTGAAGAATCCTAAAGATAGACTTTGCAAGTGATTGAACAATCTATTGCGAAGATCACGCATCACCTTCTGGCCTACCGTATTAGTGAAATAAGTCTGCGCGATTCCTATAAAACTAGTCACAACTATGACGCCCGCCATCACGCCTGCGATCATCCAAAGTAGCTGTAAATCTGGTATTCCAGACATCGGAAACAGTGCATAATCGAAAACGACCCTTATTAAGAGTGGATTCACAACACCGAATCCGGCTGATAATAATATCAGTCCACCAACTAGACATATTTGGTATACATACGGCCTGAAACTGGAGGCTATACGCCATCCCAATCGTTGATCAGACACTAATTCTTCATTCTTAGACGTGATGTCCCAAGTATCCATAGCGATATTGTAACAATTCCAAAAGAAATAGAAATTAAATATTACCTCTCAGAGCCATGAGTTTACTAGTATGCTATGCTGTATTCATAGCACTTAAGACCTCCAAGCTATACTGGGAGATAGGAATGGTACCGCCACAAGATTTTTTTGGAATACTACCTGCGTGGGCAGGTGTCTATGCAGCACTGCTAATTACTGTAATATTATCATCACTATTGCTACACAAAAGAGTTTTCTGGCTGATTTCGCAAGGAAAATCAGCAGCCCGTTTTGACCAACCGTGGAAAAGACTTAGCGGAGCAATGTCAATAGTATTCGGGCAAAGGAAAGTTCTACAGAGGGTTGGCTCAATCGATCCTAGGAGCCGAAAAATTGATCTGGCAGGTTTAGGACATGCATCAATATTTTGGGGGTTCATGTCATTTACCGCTAGCTACGCACTATTTATATTCGGAGATTCAATATGGCCTGAATTGTCGAAAACCATTATAACGGACACTGGAGTCATGATATTTAGTGCGTACCTGGATATATTCGCCGCTATAATCCTAATTGCTCTAGGTTGGGGCCTCACGCGCCGATGGTTGATGAAACCACACCGCCTAAGTTTCGATCTTACACGTAACATAGACGCTGTAATAGTAGTCGCATTGACCGCCGCGCTCATGATTGTCACCTTACTGGTCCACTCATTATATGTTGCATCTGGTTACGATGGACCAGAAGCACATGTGATCATTGGTGGATTTATAGCCAAGGGTATCATAGCCATTGGTATCACCCAAAATTCAGCTGTAGTACTTCACGAAATTATGTGGTGGCTCCACTTAGCAGTAATATTATCTTTCGCTATTTATATCCCATTTTCAAAGCACATACACATGGTCGCAGCTCCACTTAATGCTTATTTTAGATCTCTTGAGCCGAGAGGTACATTACCTGCGATAGACCTAGAAACTACCCCCAGATTCGGCGCCGGAAGAGTCCAAGATTTTACATGGAAGCAACTGTTGGACGGATACGCATGCGCTGTTTGCGGACGATGTACCGACGCATGCCCTGCAAACATTACCGGAAAACTTTTGTCTCCTATGCACATTGTAGAGAATCTCAAAGAACATATGATATCTATAGGGCACCAAGGTCCGCCTGATCCCGAACACGTTGAGCCTCAGCCATTAATCGATCATGCTATACCGGAACAAGCTATCTGGGATTGTGTTTCCTGTGGCGCTTGCATGGAGGAATGTCCTGTAGTAGTAGAACATGTCCCCACAATCATAGATATGCGGCGCAACCTAGTGCTAGAAGAATCCAAGATACCAGAAACCGGTATGAACGCCCTATTAAGCATGGAACAAAGAGGTCATCCCTGGCGCGGAACACAATTTTCTAGAACAGATTGGGCTGAAGGCCTAGATGTACCAACCATAGCAGATCATCCCAATGCTGAAATACTATTCTGGGTAGGTTGCACTTCTGCATTGGAACAGAGAAGCCAAGGCATTGCCCGATCTATGGTAAAAGTTCTTAAAGCAGCAAATGTAGATTTCGCGATATTAGGTGAAGAAGAGACATGCACGGGAGACCCAGCCAGAAGAATGGGAAATGAGTACTTGTTCCAAATAATGGCTCAACAAAATATAGAAGTCATGAATCAATATAACATCAAGAAAATCGTAACAATTTGCCCACATTGTTTTAACACCATAAGAAACGAATATCCACAATTCGGTGGTGACTACGAAGTACTTCACTACAGCCAATTCGTTGACGGCCTAATTAATAACGGTCAAATAAAACCCATCAAAATGATTGATACTACTTTGGCGTATCATGACTCATGCTATCTAGGTCGTCATAATGGTGTATACGATGAGCCTAGAAACGTTGCTAAAGCCATACCTGGCCTCAAGTTAGTAGAGATAGGATCGAGGTGTAGAGAAAGAGGTTTTTGCTGTGGAGCCGGAGGTGGACACATGTGGATCGAAGAGAGCCAAGGCGAGCGCATTAACCACGTACGTACTGACCAGTTCCTAGAAACTGACGCAGATACAGTTGGGGTTTCCTGCCCATTCTGCTTACAAATGATGACCGAAGGAATCCAGGCTAAAGGAGAATCCAATTCCAAACAAAGTAAAGACGTGTTGGAGTTATTAGCGGACAGTCTAGAAGATTAACACTCCGTCGACCAGTCTAATATAAACCACATATGGTCTATAACCTTCCTTGATAGGGGATACAAAATGGATAATTCTAAGGCATTTCACCGACTTGTAGTGCCGGATGATGAACCGGTTGTTCTAGCTAATACACCATTTGAGGCACGTGCGCGGAATCTAGCTGACGAAGTAATATGGCATTTTGATAGACCAGGTGATGAGGCCTCAACAATTGAGAGACTGAGTGACGCTGACTGCATAATAAATATTCGTTCTTCGGTTAAGTTCACCCGTGAGGTCTTGGCACACTGCACCCAATTAAGGATATTATCCGTATGGGGTACTGGAGTCGACCACGTAGACTTGTTAGCTGCAGAAGAATACGGCATAACTGTTTCAAACACTCCTGCATATGGTGCTCCGTATGTTTCCGAACATGCACTGACCCTAGCACTTGCAGTTTCTCGACAAATAGTAGAGTCTGATCGACATATCAGGAATGGCGGGTGGACACGTGGGTTCATAAACGAACTTTACGGGAAAACGCTAGGAGTAATCGGCACAGGGGCAATTGGTCAACGCATGATACAACTCGGCAAAGGTATAGGGATGAATGTCATCGCCTGGACTCTCAATCCTGATGCCCTTAGAGCACAAGAATATGGGATCGAGTTCGTTGAGCTAAACCATTTAATGCAACAATCAGACGTGATATCAATTCATTTAGCATTGTCAGAAAAAACCCAGAATCTCCTAGGAGAGACCGAGCTCGGGCTGATGAAAGAAAGTGCCATATTAATTAACACAGCACGTGGTCCAATCGTGAATGAAAAAGCACTATTGTCAGCGTTGAGATCACGCAGGATAGCCGGAGCGGGATTAGATTCGTTTGATATAGAGCCACTGCCGGCAGGTCACCCATTCTCAGAACTAGACAACGTAATTCTATCTCCGCACGCCGGTGGAATGGCGTACAATGGGACTATGCGTGGATTGGAAATGTCAGTGGAAAACCTAGAGTCATTTGCTCGGGGGAATCCAATCTATGTAGTTGCACGCGGTACTCGCTGATTTCAATAACTTATTGCTGTAACAGTATATTGGTTAAACTCCAGATATAATTTCTGTCGAATAATCAATTATCTCGAAATCTAACCTTAGAGACTCAACATAAGTCATCAGAGCAGATATCTGACCATTTATATACGGAATGTCATTTCCTACACTACAAAACACTATATCGGATGTTTGCCAAAGGTTATTGTCAGATTCTTCAGCAGCAGAGACATTGAAACGATCCCGAACACGTTCCACTAAAGAACGGGTAATACCACGACTATTCTTCAAACTGTGCGAACTTTCCATATAAATTTTTAAACTGCAGATTCCTATATGCATAATCGTAACCTCTGCACATACTTAAGATAAGCTAATCAATAAGTCCTATCCATTATTTGGATATCCTTCATGTCTACCCGATTGTCTGTAGATAGAAACATCCCGAGAGCATTTTGTGCAGTATCACATGCTTTCTGAAATTGCCCAGTAGCCAAAAGCTGTATATTTCACCTAAATCTAGTCATTTGCAAACTCATATCCGACTAATTATTCGGACTACAATGGCCGGTTTTGGAACCCAAAATAGTCGTTCCATACGCTGTCATAGTGGCTCAGCCCAATACGGTGACGATACGGAATATAGGCGCGGTATTATTAGTACACTTAATTACCTGTTGCTTAAATCTAAAGGCCCTCGCTTTATTAAGTGAGGGCCTTTGGATTACGCGTTACTCTTTATTGGTACTTAATCGACAGTTATCTCCTCTGCGAGTATCATAACCTGATTAGATAACACCTCTAGAAAACCACCCGTGACATTCCAACTCTGGTCAGAGCCATTCTTTGTCACTCTTATGGTGCCTTGCTGAAGCGCCGTCATCAACGGTGAGTGGTTAGGCAATATGCCAAGCTGACCCTCTGTACCTGGAGCCACCAAAACGTCAACTTCACCGGAGTACACTTCTTCTTCTGGCGTTATTATTTGCACTTTCATAATAGCCATCAGATTTACGCCACCGATTCTTGCATCTGCTGCGCTTTCTCAATAGCCTCATCTATTGTACCAACCATGTAGAAAGCTTGTTCAGGAAGATCATCATGTTTACCATCCAGTATTTCTGAGAATCCTCGAACAGTTTCCCTGACTGGTACATATTTACCAGGCTGGTTGGTAAACGCTTCAGCAACGAAGAACGGTTGCGTGAGGAACCTCTGGATTTTCCTTGCCCGGAATACTACCATACGATCGTCTTCGGATAACTCTTCTATTCCAAGAATCGCGATGATGTCTTGCAGATCCCTATACCGTTGTAATACTTGTTGTACGCCCCTGGCAACTCTGTAATGTTCTTCACCCACTATTCTCGGTTCTAAAATTCTGGCGAATGATGCTAGGGGATCAACTGCCGGATATAAACCTTGCGCAGCCAAAGATCTTTCTAGAGAAACAACCGCGTCCAGATGTCCGAAAGTAGTCACAATACCTGGATCGGTATAGTCATCAGCAGGAACGTATATTGCCTGGAATGAGGTTATTGATCCAGACTTAGTGGAAGTGATTCTTTCCTGAAGAGCGCCCATTTCTGTTCCCAATGTAGGTTGATATCCAACTGCGGAGGGCATTCTGCCAAGCAAGGCGGAAACTTCCATACCTGCAAGAATATATCGATATATATTGTCTATAAAGAGCAGTACATCCTGATTTTCTTCTTCCCTGAAGTACTCCGCCATTGTGAGGCCAGTCAATCCAATTCTGGCTCTAACGCCCGGAGTTTCGTTCATTTGTCCGAATACGAGTACGGTACTCGACAGCACACCTGAATCCTGCATTTCATGCCAGAGATCATTTCCTTCCCTAGAACGTTCTCCGACTCCCGCGAATACTGATACTCCTTGATGTTCAGCTCCAATATTTCTGATGAGCTCCTGAATAATGACAGTTTTACCGACTCCCGCTCCGCCATAAGCTCCAACTTTACCGCCCTTCGGAAACGGTGTGATCAAATCGAAGACTTTAATTCCTGTCTCAAGGATCTCTACGTTCGGGTTCTGATCTTCAAAATCTGGCGCAGGTCTATGGATAGGCCACGAGTGCTCTGATTCTACTGGACCCAGGTTGTCCAAAGGAGTTCCAGTAACGTCAAATAAGCGTCCTAACGTTTCTTTACCAACCGGCACGGATACTTTGTCTCCCGTATCTACAACTTCCGCCCCGCGGGCAAGACCCTCAGTTGCACCTAGAGCTAGACACCTTGTCCAGTTGTTACCGATGTGTTGTTGAACTTCCAATACCAAATTTTGACCATTGTTGTCACACGTTAACGCATCAAACAACTTAGGTAACTCGTCAGGTGGAAACTCGACATCCACAACTGTCCCAATAACCTGTACTATCTTTCCTGTAGCCATAGTTAACCTCCAGAAATACCCGTTACCCCTCTAGGGCCATTTGACCGCCCACCAGATCCAATAATTCATTGGTGATGCTGTCTTGTCTTAATTTATTCATAGTTAAAGTGAGTTCTTCGCCTAGTGATTTCGCGTTATCTGTAGCACTCCGCATTGCAACCATTCGAGCAGATTGCTCACTGGCTATGGACTCCAATATTGCTTGGTAGACTTGAACCCGTACGAATCTCGGCAAGAGCGTATCAATCAGCGTCGCAGGGTCTGGTTCATAAGTGTATCCTGCCAATGCAGATGGATTTAACTGAGCAGGCTCGACTGGTAAGAGTTTCTCAACCACCGGTTTTTGAGACATAGTAGATTCAAATTTCGCATAAGCAACATACAATTCGTCCATGTTGCCATTAGAGTATTCTTCTATGACCAAGGATGATATCTCTTCGGTGTCAGCCAACGCCGGCCTGTCTCCCAAATCTGTAAAAAATTCTACGATATGACTTCCAGTCCGGTCCAGAAATTCTCTACCTTTTCTGCCTACGCATATGGTGGATACGCTTGATTCTATCGATCCCATAAATCGACCCACACTACTATTTATGGCAGAGTGCAAACCTCCTGCCAAACCACGATCCGGTTCTATTAGTAACAATCCCACTTTGTTAACCTGCCTTGACTGCAATAGTGGATGCACTGAACCCGAATCGTTAATCGGTTGCGCCGCAAGGTTAGTAATAACCTGAAGCATTTTTTCGGCGTACGGACGCCCCTGAGTCACTGCCAGTTGAGCCCTACGCATCTTCGAGGCAGCTACAAGGGACATAGCATTAGTTACCTTCCCTGTATTTTCGACGCTTCGTATACGTCGCCTTATATCTCTTACACTAGGCATTTATATATAAGCCCTATTTATATTATTCATTATGCTCATTATGCAAATGTAGTCTTAAAGTCATTAATTGCCTTGGTTAGATTTCCTTGAAGATCTTCGGAGATATCCCCCGTCTCCATGATTGCTGAAGCTAATTCAGGGTGATTACTATCCATATAGCGCAACAGTTGTTCTTCAAATGCCGTGCATTTTGATATTTCTACATCATCCATAAGGCCAGCATTTACAGCAAAAAGCACAATTACCTCGTTACCTAAAGATAATGGCACGTACTGCCCTTGTTTTAGAATCTCAGTAGACAATTCCCCTCTAGCCAGCTGGGCTCTCGTTGCCGCATCCAGATCAGCAGTACCAAACTGAGCGAAACTAGCTAATTCTCTGTATTGAGCCAAGTCTAGTCTCAGTCTTCCTGCCACTTGTCGAATCGCCCTGGTCTGGGCAGCACCTCCGACACGTGACACCGACAAACCGACGTTAACTGCAGGCCTTATCCCAGCATTAAAAAGCTCTGGCTCGAGATAGATCTGACCGTCTGTTATTGAGATTACGTTGGTCGGTATGTACGCAGAAACGTCCCCCGCCTGCGTTTCGATAATTGGTAAAGCTGTTAATGAGCCTCCACCATGTTCGTCATCCAATCTTGCAGCGCGCTCTAGAAGTCTACTATGTAGATAAAAGACGTCCCCTGGGTAGGCTTCACGTCCGGCAGGACGTCGCAGTAATAGTGACATTTGGCGATACGCCCAGGCATGTTTGGTAAGATCATCGTACACAATTAGTACATCTTTACCCTGATCCATAAAATATTCACCCATTGCACAACCTGCATACGGAGCGATAAATTGCAACGGAGCTGAATCAGATGATCCTGCGTTGACTACTATTGTGTGTCCCAACGCATCGTTTTCTTCCAATGTTCCTACAACCTGTGCAACTTTACTCTGCTTCTGACCAATGGCTACGTAAATACATATGAGGTCTCCACCCTTCTGGTTGATTATTGAGTCTATCGCTATAGCGGTCTTACCTGTGGACCTATCCCCGATTATCAGCTCTCTTTGTCCGCGTCCGATCGGGATCATTGCGTCGATTGATTTAATTCCTGTCTGTACAGGAGTATCAACGGATTTTCTAACAACCACGTTGGGGGCAACAGTTTCAACGGCTCTTGTCTCAGTAGTCCCAACAGACCCCTTACCGTCAAGTGGCCGTCCTAATGGATCCACAACTCTGCCGATTAGTGACTCACCCACTGGAACTGCAATAATCTGTCCTGTCGATCTAACCCTATCGCCTTCTTTAACAGCATTAGGGTCCCCTAGAATAGCCGCGCCAACTAAATCAGATTCTAGGTTCATTGCTACACCCAAGACATCGTTACCGAAATCCAATAGCTCATTGGACTGGACCCCCTGAAGTCCTTGTATACTTGCAACACCGTCACCGACCTGAACGACACTACCTACATCAACAAGCGTCAAATCGCCGCCGAATTCTTCAATCTGGCGCTTTATTAATGAAACTATTTCTTGACCCCTAATTGCCATAGGAAGTCTCCTTTAATCTAGCGAATTTAAGATACTACTACCTCAGAGCGTATTTGCTTCCGAAGTCCTTCTAACTGCGTTTTCGTACTACCATCTAATAATTGATCGCCTATTTGTATGACTATGCCGCCTAATATAGATTCGTCTACATTAGTACTAATAACAATGTCTTTTTTGACTAAGCCTTCAACAAATGTCTTTATTTTATCTATTTGCGTTCCATCAAGTTCCACTGCAGCAGTTAATTCTACCCGTTGCCTACCTTTTACTATATCAACCAACCGCGTGTAATTATCATATACATCACCGACGATGCCCACGGACCCTCGCGCTACTAATAGCAATATCAAATTCTGAACCATTGGGTCTACTTCGGTGAGAACAGCCTCTACTGCCTCTCTTTTCCTGACCAGCGATACCTCGGCATGATTTAACAACGCCCGAAATTCATCGTCATTCAACACTTGAACTGCTAAAGCCAGTTGATCTTGCCAATCATCTATACTGTCCTTGTCAGTCGCCAGTTCGAATAGCGCTCTTGCGTATCTATCTCCAGATACTTGTTTTGCCATAATTACTAACCTTTATTGGTACTCTGACCGCTTTCCTCTAAAACCTGGGATATAAGTTCGTCATGAGCTTGCCTATCGACAGTTCTGCGTATGACCCGTTCAGCAGCAGTTATCGCCAAATCTCCAAATGCGACTCTAACCTCAGCCAGAGCTGCTTCGCGTTCTTGTTGTATTTCGCCACGTGCGCGCTCAACGAAACTCTCCGCTTCACCGCGGGCTTTGTCCATTTCTTCTTCTCTAAATCGGTTAGCAGCTTCCCTAGCCTGATCCAGCAGACGCTGACCTTCCCGGCGAGCTTCTGCCAATTGCTCTTCCACCGCTGTCTGAGCATTCGCAGCCTCATCACGTGCTTTGTCAGCGGCTTCCAGACTTTCCCTAATACGCTCCGATCGTTGATCCATCGCCTTTAGAAGCGGTTTATATGCGAATGCGTATAGAACTCCCAATAGAACTACAAAGTTCAGTAGGTACGCTACTAACGTCGGAAGATTAATTCCTAACTGTGTCACGTTTACTCCCTCTCCAATGCCAATTATATTGGACTAGACTACGAACAGGAGAATTACCGAGACAATCAAAGCGTAAATACCCAAAGCCTCAGCGAAAGCTATCGCCAAAATCATATTCGTAGTAATGGATCCAGCTGCTTCAGGATTCCTGCCAATTGCGTTCATGGCCCCCGCACCAAGTATCCCAATACCTATACCAGGACCTATCACGCCTATTGCGATTGCCAAACCTGCAGCTAACAGTTTCGCCGCTTCTCCGCTCAATGCCTCTAACAACACCATTTTCTATAGCCTCCTATCTATTAACGCCGTTTAGTGTTCCTCATGCTGGACAGCTACCGATAAGAACACGAGAGTTAATCCAGCAAATATGACTGATTGAATTAAACCAACCAGCAGTTCTAACCCATAAACAAAGTTTGTGATCACTAGAGGTGCTAAAAATGTGATCATAACGACTAAAATTTCTCCAGCTGTCATATTGCCAAACAGCCTGAAGGTGAAACTAACTATTCTGATCAATTCACTAATAAATTCAAGTATTCCTACGAATATATCAATCAGACCGCCAAATAGGCCTTTCTTGAAAATACTCCCAAAGGCAAAAAACTTGGTTAGATATCCTATCCCATGTGCTTTAAAACCCCAGTATTCGACAAATACAAAAGACACCAAGGCCAACGCTAATGGCATGTTCAGATCCGTTCCAGCGGGCCTGACTAGATGCACCAGTATTAGATTGTCCTCACCGACATATCCTAGAAACTGATAAAACGGGAATAATGCTAACCACGCGTTAAACAATACAAAGAAGAATATAGTAGCCACTATCGGGAAGGCTTTACGTGCCATTTCTGGGCCCAATACACCTGAGGAGAACGTGATAATACCCTCAAACAGAGTCTCCACCAGCCCTTGCATCCGACCTGGCACTAGTCGCTTNCTACCAGCACCCAACACGAAAAATAGTATCATGACTATCGAGGCTAACCATGCAGAAAGCATTGTGTTGGTAATTGCAAATTCGGTCACNCCTAGTGGGGTCGAGTGGTGACCGTCGTCATGCGCACCANTTTCTTCCCCATGATCGCCNCCGTGATCGCCGACACCCTTTCCATGTCNGGTATCCGCAGAATGGCTCTTTTCCGAAACTTTATGATCTCCCGTCTTCTCAATTAGTCCAAGGTGTAGATTCCTTTTAGACGCAGGGAATACGGGTTGAGGAGGCAAATGTATTTCAGGTTGAGGNACGAAACTGTCTTGACCTCGTATGGCAGATCCTATACCGCCGATNACAAAACCCAGCAGTAACAGAGCTACGAGAGCGACTATTACACCTATCAGTAGACTTTTTCCTAGCCCACCCGACAACACTATTTCTTCCCCCTATGTTCTCTTACAGACTGCTTTACTGAATTATAGAGCATTGGCTGAACCATCTTATATATACCCCAGAAAGCCGTAACAGTTCCCAGAATTATTCCGATCAGTGTGAAGATAAACACTGACCCTAACCACTTGTCTAATCCTATACCTGCTACTATCCCGCCGACTATGCAGAAAGCCACGTACCAGCCGAGGCCAGCAAGTCTCAACGCGATAGCCCATCTAGGATGCCCTATCAAGAAACCTCGAAAATGTTATCATTAAGGTTTTTAAAAGTCAATTTGGCAAATGTTAGACGGATTAGGTAGCTATGCTAACGAAAATCGTCGCCTTTGTGTTAATGCACGACCCATCCGTTCCATACACTCCGATCATTGTGCTAGCTTACACACCAGCCTGTGGTTTTCCGAAATCGTCCAAGTCTAAATCGTTGATGAAATCAGTGAAGGCAGACATTCTTCTTAACTCTTCTTCATTCACTTCAGGACTGTCAGGTGTTTCCGTTTGTCCTGGCCTATCCGGAATCATCGGCTTTCCTGTCTCTTTATCCAGTAGAACACCCGCTTTATCCATGACCGAGTCCTCAGCAAATATAGGAGCCTTAGACCTAACAGCTAGAGCCATAGCGTCACTGGGGCGTGAATTTATTTCTTGAGTCTTACCTTCCACCTTGATAACAATCTTTGCGTAAAAAGTATCGTTTTCCAGATCGTTGACTAAAATATGAGACACTTCAGCTCCCAAGGTATCGATAACGGTACCCAATAGATCATGTGTCAAAGGGCGAGGAACACTTAAGTCCTGGAGTTTTACAGCAATTGCGTCCGCTTCAGAAGGACCTATCCAAATCGGAAGGTATCTATCTGAGTCTTTTTCTTTTAGTATCACTACTCGCTGGTAATTCATAGGGCTCACTCTTATGCTATCAATGGTTAGTTCCTGCATATTCACCCTCCAATTACCATCAAAATTCTAGACCCGTACGATTTATGATGTCAACCCAACTAATCAAATACTCCCCCATAATGCAGGGGGAGTATTTGATTAGTTGTATGAAGTGCCCTTGATGAACGATAAACAGTAATGTACCACCAAAAGGAATCCTTATTTATTTTTCAAAGTTTCCCGTCGCGATACTATCCTGTTCTACTACATCAGATCTAATCGTCTGCGGCGACCGGAGTTGGGTCATAACTAGTATTAACAAGAGCATTACCAGCTAGAAGATCAATACCTGCCCTCACCGAACCATGTAAACTGTTTAACTCTTTCTCAAAAGCTCTTAGTGCTCGCAATGCATACGCATCCGCTTCAGTTCGTTTTGCATGAGCCTCAGCCTCAGCTTGATCAGTAATTCGATTTGCTTTATGCTCAGCATCTGCTAACATTTCTTCCGCTCTTTTTAACAATTCATTCTGATTGAGCTTTTCCATAAACTCATCTTCAGCCTGTGATTTTGCCCTACGCGCTTCTACCATGGCATTGTTCATAATTTGGTCTTTCTGTATAAGCACTTCTTCGGCCTGCTTAACTTCTTGCGGTATAGCTAGCCTAAGCTGATCTACCAATTCCAAAACCTTCTTTTTGTCCACCAACAAACTACCGCTTACTGGGACTACTTTGCTCGTGTTAATCAATGTCTCTAATCTGTCGACCACATTTATAATATCTATGACGCCCTCCTTGCCCGGTTATTTATATTTTCGGCACCGGTTTCCCATATTTGGCATATACTGCTTCCGCAACTTGGGGAGTAACCATATCAGTTACATCCCCGTTTAACAGAGCCACTTCTTTTAACAAACTAGAACTGATAAACATATATTCCTGTGATGTCATAAACGAAACCATATCTACATTAGGGGCAAGACGACGGTTCATGAATGCCATCTCAAATTCGTACTCAAAATCAGACCCACTACGCAAACCCCGTACGATAACGGCGGCTCCCACTTCTTGCGCGAATCTAACCACTAGGCCCTCAAACTCTATTACTTCCACGTTAGTGAGATGAGTGACAGACTGCTTGAACAAGTCAACTCTCTCGTCCGTAGTAAAAAGCAGATTTTTCGACGGAGTGGAATAAACAGCTACAATAACTTTGTCAAACAACAAAGACGCCCTTGCAGAGATATCAACATGCCCTAGTGTTACGGGATCAAATGTCCC
>PBPE01000027.1 GCA_002724585.1 Dehalococcoidia bacterium
TCCGCTGGAACCACAGAATGTTCGGGCTCCAACTGATGACGCGTGCTTCACAATTTCGAATTGAGAATGCTCGCTTTCTGCTACTATGAAGTCACAATCGAATGCCCCGTCAGCCTTTAATTTCGATACGTACTGCATGACTGTGTCATAGGGTCGTATAGGATATGCGGTTATGACGTCCACATCGGCTAATGCGCAAGCAATCGCTATTGCTTCACTTCCACTAATTAGTTCTTCTTTTTCGGATTCGTATAATTTAGGTTGTATTGTTGCCATTAATCCTCCTCGGCCTGCGGCCCTTGCTCGGCGTATTCACCTACGTGATGGAAGCCATGTGTGCGAGTTTCTAACTTGGCTTTGTCAACTAGAACAGTCATCCATTTGTTATAGCCATCTTTGTCTTTAGTCCAAGCTTCCCATTGGCTGTTGTTATCATTGAATTCCGCTTCGCTGACCATCGTTATGCAATCGGGTACCGGGCACACCGCTTCGCAAACTGCACATCCGCAGCATGCTTCCATATTTGCGTCGTAGAGTCCATCTGGTGTTACATCAAATACGGTGTCCGGGCATTGGAGCCAACAGAGCGTGCACTTTGTGCATGTATCAAAATTTATTACAGGCCGCATAGAGCGGGTACTGTACTTTTTGAAGACATCACTTCGAGCTGGTTGGAACCCTTCTTCTCCACCTCTAAACCCTCCGCCTTGAGGAACAGATCTGATAACCAGACCTTCTTCCATAGTTTTCCAACCGGGCAGATCGAATGAGAATGGTGTCTCTGCGCTACCTTCCCCTGGTTCGACTGGCCTCTGTGTGCCTCGCTCGAATGCTTTTTCAGCAGATGAGGCCTTTAGATCACTCCAACCTTGGTCTTTCATTGCTTCAAGCATTGACGCCAAGCTTACTAAGTCAGGACACACTTTGCAGAGAGTTCCCAGTATCCTTGCGTCTGTATGGTCGTCTTTGTAGACCCATAACCCTGAGAAGCTGGGAACCGAGGGGATAATTGACAAGTTGTAAGGCTCGTCGCGCTGATGCATATCTTCAATTAAATCATCAGCTGTTTGCCTAGAAGTCACGATCAGTGTGCCATTGGGTTTGGTCAGCTGATTGATTGGTTGAAGACCGTACCAAGCCCAGGACTCAATGCCCTTTGACATTGTGTCGTCCACGTTAATGGTGACGTCTACGTTATGCGCTTCATAGACCGCCAGGTTTTCTTCTAATTCTTCAGCTGTATCTGCGACAATGGCGAACTGTTTCGCAGGGATACCATTGCGCTCTGGAGAATCCCCGTAACGGCCAAATGCTGTGCCTATTTTGCCTTCTTTACGAGCTGCGAATACGATTGAACGTACTATATTGCGGGCTAATGTCTTTTGGAATATCCCGCGATATACCACTTCCACAGCTATGGTGCTCATAAACTTCCTCCCTGATTTTTTCTTTAGCTAGGTAACTTGCCACACATGGACTCCGAGCATGCGTGACCCGTTCTTTTGTCCTGAAGTAATTATGTTATATGACTTTTACCTTACGTACTTCAGGCGCTTTAGCCTCAAAACTACTGTTTGCAATCTCGGGTACCGGCTCTACTACTGTCAAATGGTGATTCATAGCTTCTATAGCTTTCTCTGCATTATGGCTTTCTATCATATCTACAATTTGTGAATGTGAATGTACGGAACGTTGAGGGCGACCTGGCGCCTGAAGTGATATGTCTCTTGATGTACTTAGTATGTCTGAAAGTGCGCTCACCATATTCACTAACGCCGTGTTGTGGGTGGACTGGGCGAGAGCAAAATGAAATTCCGTATCCGCTTCTACTCCCGTTTCACCGTTTTCCACCTGGACCTGCTGTTTGAGTAGAATATTTCTCATATCTTCGATATCGGATTTGGTGGCACGAGTGGCGGCAAGACCGGCAATTGCGGGTTCCAATAACCTCCGAATCTCAAATATATCCGTTATTTGCTTCGATTTAGCTTTAATAGCGCTCGACACCAGATCGCTAATTGAAGCGTTTTGGTCGCATACGAAGGTCCCTGACCCGGGTTTGATGTTCACGAGTCCTTGAAGTTCCATAGATCGTATTGCTTCTCTGACAGAACTTCTACTGACATTAAATTGGTTAGCTAGGTCTCGTTCGGAAGGCAACCGTTGTCCAGAGACTAAAACACCTGTATTAATCAACTCTTGAAACTCGATCACTATATCTTCGTGCAATCTTTTACGGTTTATGTTCTGTAAGTGTTGTTGCATAGGGGAACCATGATTTGGAACTGGTCTGACCAATTTGTATTATGCCATTATTGCGTTCAAGTAGACTTATGTCAAGAGGGCAAGACATTGTCGTGTGAAGCGAATACTCTCTCTTGTAGTTGTGATAAACTGCTAGAGGATTTTTAGAGGCAATGTTTTTGAATATGGCTGGCCTAGATAAGAGTTGTATAGAAAAAATTATTGGCTTTTGTTGACGGGCACGCTTTGAACCGTAAATTTCTTTGGGCAAGCTGAATATCAGTGAATTTGGGGGTTAGTATGGAAAACATGAAAGCTGGTCGGGCTGTAATTGAATTACTACGAGCTGAGCAAGTTGACTACATATTTGGAGTCACCGGTTTGACGACCAACAGTATGGTCACGGAAACCTATGGTCGAGAAGATATCAAATTTATCGATACTAGACATGAAGAAGGAGCTGCCTTGATGGCTTATGGCTACTCAAAAGTTACTGGGAAGCCGTCTGTTTGTATGACAACGTCAGGAGCTGGCACAATCAACCTTGCAGGGGGTATTTCCTTGGCTCACAAGGGCAGAGCTCCGGTCGTTATCATATCGGGAGACACCGCTCTAGAATACATTGGCAGAGATGGCTCACAAGCTTTTGATTTAGTAAATGTATTGAAACCTCTTACAAAAATTGCGGTGCAGGCTAACAAAACTACTAGAGTGCCTGCGTTAATCCGGGATTCTTTTCGAACGGCCCTTTCTGGTAAACAGGGTCCAGTTATGTTGGATATACCTCGAGACCTACTAGATAAAGAGATGATATCTGATGAATTCTCTCAGCCTTCAACATATCGTTCTGTACACAGAACTCAGGGTGATGAGACATCAATTAAAGCGGCCATAGAAATTCTGCTAAAGGCGAAACGGCCTTTATTGTTGGCCGGTGGTGGTGTTCTCGATTCTGGCGCTACGAGCGAAGCAATAGCGCTGTCAGAGTTGTTAGATATGGCTATCGTCCCTTCATATGGACACCACGATGCAGTACCAAACAGTCATCCACATTATGTAGGTCCTCCAGGTGCTCGCGGTTCTGTGGAAGCCCATGAAGCTATGGGTAAAGCAGATGTTATTTTAGCCTTTGGAACTCGGATCAATCAGGCATCAACCGCTTGGGATTACAGTATTATCAATCCTGATACGAAAATCATTCAGATCGACATCGATCCAATAGAAATTGGGAGAAACTACCCGGTCTCCGTCGGAATAGTGGGAGACGCGGCCGCTGTCGGTCAACAATTGCTTAAAGCGATCACTGCGATTGCCCCCGAAGGTAACAAATTGCAGGATTGGAAGGACACGTTTACCGGTTTAGCCCAAACTCGCTTAGCACGACTTAAAGCAGAGGAAGATATCTCCGAAAACCCAATGATGCCTCAGCAAGTGTTTCCAGAGCTGAACAAGGTCTTCCCAGAGGATGCAATGATCACAATTGACGCCGGCGTCGCCCCTGGGATGTCTTATGATAGGCTGAAATTCGAACACCCGAGGACAATGTTTAACTATGTCGGACAAGGTGCCCTTGGGATGGGCTATAGTGTGGGATTAGGAACCAAACTAGGAAGACCTAACAGGACAGCTATTTCTATGCATGGAGATGGCGGGTTTCTATATACGTGTGGAGAGATCAATACCGCTGTTAGGCATAATATACCGTTGATAAGCATAGTCCTCAATAACAATTGTATGGGAGCCGAGAAATCTCAACAAAAGAATCTTCACGAGGAACACTATGTTGGTGTTAACCTAACGAATCCACGCTTTGATAAACTCGCGGAGGTTTTTGGTGCTAAAGGATTTTATGTTGATCAGGCTGACCAAATAGGTGACGCAGTAACCGAAGCAATTAGGTCTGGCATGCCCTCCGTGATAGAAATTCCGGTTCAGGAATATTTTCCTCCGGCAGCGCCGACTGGACTGTAAAAATCCGGATAGCTGGCTCAACGGGTAACGATTGGTGATAGTTCGTCAATCCAATATTGGCTGTGGGAGGATTTCAATGAAGGTGACAGTTGTAGATGGTATCTGATGTGATCAAACCTATAGAAGTTCAAATCGATGGTGATCAAATCATTATATTATGGGATGATGGGCATCGTTCTATATATCCACATCGGCTACTTAGATTGAGATGCCGGTGCGCTAATTGCGTTGAGGAAATGACTGGGAAGCAGCGGCTGGATCCAGACACCGTTCCGATAGATGTACGGGCGATTGACAGTATGATGATAGGTAGTTATGCAGTCCAGTTTCTGTGGAGTGATGCACACTACACGGGGATTTATCCCTATCCTTTCCTTAGGGACCAATGCACTTGTATAGCTTGTAATCAGGAGCGAGGCTAGTCAGAGTTGATAGCATCAATGTCGTCAATCTCTTGATGGGCTCTTCTAGGTTTGGTAGCAGGCTTTAGTTTGGGGGCTGTGAAAGTATTGGACTTAAATGAAAAAGTCGATAAGAGTCTCTCGCCCTGTTGGCCACATATCTTACAATCGGTTGGGGCGTCTACCTGTGACAAAGACTTTAGCGCTTCAAACTCTTGCTTGCAGGTACTACAATAATATTCATAAATTGGCATGGTTACCTCCAGGGGTGTGCAAAATTATTGTACACGCAACAATTAGATAATCATATACCGTCGGTGGTGACTTGAGATACTGACCGTACTTGTTGATTGAGGTTGATATGGACCACTATAGTGACGTAGTAATAATTGGCGGGGGAGTGACCGGTTGTTCTGCTGCATATTATTTGAGTGCACTTGGAGTATCATGCACTATCATTGAATCTAACAATATTGCTTCCTATGCATCAGGTTACGCTGCCGGTGGGTTGAATCCGCTGGAAGGGTATGAGATTCCAGGTTTGCTGAGTGATTTTGCTATGACAGCATATCTTATGCATTTGGATCTCTGGGGTGATCTGCAGTCTTCTACCGGCATTGACTATCATGGACGTGTGCTAGATCTGCTAAAAATATGTTATGACGACAGTGGGTTAGCTGCTCTTGCAGAAAACAAAAATATTTTTGATAGTGCGAGTGATTATGGATTTAAAGCAGATCTATTATCGGCCGCTGAAATACATGAACTAGAGCCTAAGGTAACCGAGAACATATCAGGTGGATTACATGTATACGGGAATGCTGGGGTAGAGAGTTATGACTTTACTAGGGCGCTACATGTGGCAGCGACGCAAAATGGAACCCAAACAATTATTGGTACTGCAGAACGTTTCGTATCAGACGGGGATAAGGTTACAGGTGTAATAGTTAACGGAGATGTCTTGCTTTGCAATACTGTGGTAATTGCAACTGGCCCTTGGACGCGGGAAATTTCCGATCAGCTGGGTTTTGATATTCCTGTCAGCCCGCTGAAAGGTGAAATATTAAGGTTGAGATTAAAAGAAGGCACTCTTAATTATGACCTGACAGATGGTAACGGGTCTGTGTATGCAAAACCCGATGGTCTAGCCTGGGTTGGAGCGACTGAGGAGCCCAAAGGATTTGATCTCGGGATTAGCGACTCAGCTAGGAAGCAATTATGGAGTGGTGCTTCAAAATTCGTACCGGCATTGGCGGAGGCAGAGCTTGTTCTACAGACGGCGTGCCTTAGGCCAGTGACACCAGATTGGTTGCCAATTCTTGGCCGTGCGCCATCATGGCTGAATGTGTTTCTCAACACAGGTGCTGGGAAGAAGGGGATATTGTTTGGCCCCGCGATGGGACAGGCGACTGCTGATCTGATAGTGAAAGGTAATAGCGATACCGATATATCGTTATTTTTAGCAGACAGGTTCGTAGTTTAGTGACTAATGTTTTTGCACCTATTATTCAAACCTTGGGAGCACCCAATATGACAACTATACGGATACAAATTGACGAAATTGAAATTTACGGCACTTTGGATGATTCGGATACTGCAAATGCTGTAGTTAGCGTATTCCCTTTTAGCTCGTCATTTAACACATGGGGTGATGAGATCTACTTTCCAATACCAATCGAACTAGATATAACCAATGGACAAGAGGTAGTTCTGGAAGGCGATATAGCTTATTGGCCGCCTGGGAATGCCCTGTGTATTTTTTACGGACAGACACCCGCGAGTAGAGATGGTGAGATCAGAGCCGCCAGTGAAGTAAGTGTCATAGGGAGTATTCAAGGGGATATTCAGGTTCTAAAGTCAGTCAATAAGAGAGCTACAATTAATATAGAGCTAAGCTAGTGGGCGTTAAATGCAAACAGATAGTACTCGTGGTACACTTCCGGTACAACATATATTGATTGCGAGGGTAGGTTGCTAAAACTCTTCAACACTCTTAGTAAGACCACTGAAGAGATTTGTACGTTAGATGAAGGCACAATCCGTATGTACACATGCGGGCCAACCGTTTACAGGTATGCACATATAGGGAATCTTAGAACCTATATGATGGCAGATTGGATTCGCCGTACATTAGAACTCGAAGGTCTCAACGTGGTACATGTAAAGAATATTACCGATGTCGGACACATGCGCCAAGAACTAGTCGAGACTGGCGGCGATAAAATGATCCTGGCTGCTTTGGCGGAAGGGAAGACTATTGAGCAGATAGCACAATTTTACGCTGACAGTTTTCACGAGGACGAAAAAAGAGTAAATATCCTTCCTGCACATGTGTACCCATGGGCTACGGACCACATCCCTGAAATGATATCCATTGTTGAGAAATTGGTTGCGAATGGATATGCGTATGAAGTCAACGGAAATATATATTTTGATGTGGAGAAGTTCTCAGATTACGGTAAATTATCTAGAAACTTTGGCGGGGATTTACTAGAAGGAGTACGAGTGGAAGCTGATCCTCTCAAGAAGGATCCCAGAGATTTCACCTTATGGAAGTCAGCTGAAGCAGGCAGAGACGTCAAGTGGGAGAGCCCTTGGGGTGAGGGCTTCCCTGGTTGGCATATCGAATGTTCCGCGATGGCACACAAATATCTTGGTGAAACCTTTGATATCCATACAGGCGGTGTCGATAACGTATTTCCCCATCATGAAGACGAGATAGCTCAAAGTGAAGCTGCTTTCGGCTCCCAACATGTTACTTATTGGATACATGGGCAGCATCTCCTTGCGGATGGTGCGAAAATGTCTAAATCCGCGGGAAATGTGTTCTTGCTCCAGGATCTTATAGACAGAGGATTTGATCCCTTGGCCTTTAGGTATC
This sequence comes from Dehalococcoidia bacterium, assembly GCA_002724585.1. GTDB lineage: Bacteria > Chloroflexota > Dehalococcoidia > Lucifugimonadales > UBA3495 > UBA3495. The sequence goes on from PBPE01000027.1 coordinate 7,498, forward strand.
TGTGTGGAACGGTTCGGTATAGGCATCGTATGAATTTCACCTTTACATCACTTAAGGGTGCTGAAAAAGCTCTGACGGCTTTAAGACGCAAAGGTCAAGAATGGTTGGAGCATAATAAAACGTCAGTAAATGTGTCGTCTGATTGTCTGGCTTGGAAAGGGAAATTTTGGGATAGTGTGAATAACGACCTAGGCATTCCGGAAGCCATAGCTATCCTGTGGGATATGACCCGATCTTCTCTCCCTGATAATGAAAAACTTGAGTTATTTAATGATTTCGATAGGATACTGGGCGTGGGGCTTACGAGTTTTAACCCAGATAAATCTATTTCCCATGACATCGGTAACTCGTTAGAAAAAAGAACCGGTCTAAGGATCGATAAGCAATATACCGAAGCAGATGCAGTACGCACGGACATTATTTCTGCGGGGTTTGATGTTCAGGACGGTCATACTTCGACCCAGTTGCGTCCCAAAACGAGATACGAACAGATTGAAGCGAAATGGCCGTCAGTGTCTGCGTCTCGAGAGGTTGCGTCACTGCTCGAGGAGCCTCCTATATACGACTATAGTTTTATTTTGAATGCATATAATTATGTTTCCGATATACAGCGCTGCGTTCAGAGTATTTTACGAAATAGTACAGCTTACTCTACAGAGGTTATAGTCGTAGACAATGGTTCGACCGATGGAACAGGTGACTGGTTAGAAGAGTTTGCTGGGGAATGTTCTTCATTGAAAGTTATTCACTGCGACCATGTAATTGGCGATGCCGCAGGTAAAAACATAGGGCTAAAGCAAGCGCGCGGAAAAAATATCATTATAATCGATGCTTCGACTGAGGTTACTGGAGATTTGTTGAATTTTGTTGGGCAGTATCTATCAGATGAAGAGATTGGCATTCTGGGACCTTACGGTTTGAGCACTGATGATATGCAGCATTTTCATGAGGAAGTTGATAAAGGTTACGCAGATGCAATTCAGGCTTATTGTATGGCCTTTAGGAGGGACGCACTTCTCTCAGTTGGACTGATGAATGAAGGTTACAGATTCTATCGTAACCTAGATATTGATTATAGTTTTCAATTCAAGGATAAAGGGTATAGCGTCTTCGCGGATAGCACTTTACCTCTTGTACGTCATGAACACCGGCAATGGACTGAACTGGATGATAACCAAAGAGACGAATTGAGTAGAAAGAACTTTGGAAGGTTCCTAAAACGGTGGGGTCAAAGGGCTGATTTACTACTTAACGCCGATGGTAAAGCTTTTGAAACGGGATTTCGTCATTAATCTAAGTCAATCTCCGCCTTGGATTAATCATTTAAATTGGGATATCAAACTTGACCTAGGTTGGAACCCTTCGATCGACTTTCTTTTGACTAGCTTTACTGTACTAGACGATGGCATGGGTAGGTAACAACTGGTTAATCAAACTCTGACGCACAGGCAAATTTCAAGGATGATTACCACGATTGAGCGGGGTGGGAAAGCTGCGGCCGCAATTATGTCTGGCGTGGATATGAATACTGGTCATGCTTATATAGTGGGTGTCACAGGTCCTCCAGGAGCTGGTAAGAGTACTCTGGTTTCAGCGTTGACTACTTTCCTTAGAGAGCATGACATGACTGTGGGAATAATAGCTGTAGACCCTACTAGTCCATTTACTGGCGGAGCTTTATTGGGTGACCGAATTAGAATGCAAAAGCATTATGCTGATGAGGGAGTGTTCATACGAAGTCTCGCTACTCGAGGTAATCCAGGTGGTATTCCTCGGATAGTAAAAGGGGTTGCCAGATTATTGGACGGAATTGGTATAGATGTCGTTTTGATAGAAACAGTCGGTGTTGGCCAAACCGAACTTGGCATCATGGATGTAGCTGACAGTGTAGTCGTGACGTTAATGCCTGAATCAGGAGATACTGTACAAACTCTTAAAGCAGGCATAATGGAGATTGCGGATATTTATGTCGTGAATAAATCTGATTTAGATGGCGCTGCAAGAATGGCTGGAGCTATACAGTCAACGTTAAGTTTGGGTTCTAATCCTGATGGTAGAACGCCGCCTGTTGTGCTGACCGAAGCACTGTCTGGGAAGGGTGTACACAATTTGTGGGAGGGTNTCGAGGAACACAAACTATACCTTTCCGACAAAGGTCTTTTAGAACAGAGGCGTGCTGAGCGACGTAAAATTGAGTTTCTTGANATTCTTCGTGAGCAGTTGAACGAGTTATTGGAGCATGGTCTGTCCAACAGAACCGGAATTGACATTGTGGTGGAATCTGTAATGAATAAGGGCGGCGAACCATATCACCAAGCCACTTTGTTGTTGGAAAGAATACAGCTTAGTCTGGGTATGGACGAAGACATCAGCAAGACATAATTCATATTGTAGTAAACTAATATCGTTGAATTATTTATGTGACTATCGGTAAGGCAAGTGGGGGGATGATGACGGTTCTGGGTATAGATTTACGAAGTTCACCACAGCATGACAGTTCGGTTGCTATTCTATCTGAGTCAGATATGTCTCTCTGCGAGCTGACGTCTTTTAAGACGAATGAGGAACTCTCACGAATAGTGCTTGATAATAGACCGAACCAAATCGCCATTGGTACTCCTTTAACTCTACCTAGCGGTATGTGCTGTCTCGATCAAGCGTGCCCGTGCGTTTCGGACAACCTTACACGGAAGGGACGCCAGTGTGAAATAGAACTTGCCCAAATGGGGATAAGCTGTTTTTTTACTAGTAAAGGTTCGATTATCACCACATTGATCTATAGAGCGATTGCAATACGAAAGATGTTAGAGGGTATGGGATATCCAGTAATCGAAGTGTACCCACATGCTAGCAAAGTGATTTTGTTTGGAGATGGAGTGCCTCCTAAGAACAGCCAAGCTAGTTTGGATTTTCTGGTTTCTCGACTTACCCCCATGATAACTGGATTGAATGGATACTCTGAATCACTTGATATACATTCCTGTGACGCTCTATTGAACGCTTACACGGGTCTGTTATATAGTGAAAAGTCTACTGAGGCGTTAGGATCTGATCACGAAGGTATATTGGCTGTACCAAAATTGATTTCATCTCAATAACTACTGCTGGACTGTTTTGATATCTGTTTGATTGGCTAATTTCGAGAATATTGGATTAATTAGTCTTAGTACATTATGTATCCCTGGGTAATTAATCATCTTCATGATTAGGTTACTATGCCAATCAAAAGCAAGGTCTTCAGAATATATTATCTGGTCCGTAAACCTCTTGGTTTTCGCGTGCTTCATAATGGAATTGATTTGTCGGTCGTTTAGATATTCGTACAGTCTTCTTGCTGAGTAACCGCTTTCTAACTCTGCTGATAGTAGTTGTTTCCACTGGCGCTCGTATGGGCTTAAAGATTTTGCTGATAAGTCATCCTTGTGCAAGGCTGCACTAAGAACTTTCGCAGCTATTGAGCTCGCCATAAGTGCATAGTAGATTCCACCTCCAGTGGTTGGTTTTACTTGGCCGGCAGCATCACCGATTACAAGAATTCTTTCAGAGTAAGTCTGTTTTAAAGGACGAAGAGGTATTCCCCACGTGACAGGTTGTCCAATCACATTCTTGACTATGTTTTGATTTTGGAGAGATTCTAAGAAGGATTGCAAGTGTTCCTTCGAATGTTTGCGAGTCATAAGGCCAACCAATGCTTCTTCCGGACGGGTTGGCACGGCCCACGAAAAGAATCCAGGTGCGTTCTGCTCTCCCAGATATACCCTCAGGTTCTCAAGGTTTCCAACTTTTACTTGTATCTGTATGCCACTTACGTAGTCAGACACCCCCCCCAGGCCGATGTTTCTAACGACAGGTGAACCAAACCCTGAAGCGAGAATGACGGACTTGGAGGTGTAGGTTTGGGAATCAGTGGTTACCTGGACAGTATCACCCTCGACTGAAACCTTTCTTACACGTTCGCCAAGTTTGTACGAAGCTCCTGCATACTGAGCATTCTGGGCAAAAGAGGCTACGTATTTGGCTCTATCGATGATGTACGCTTGCGGGGTTCCGGTGTCGATATGTAGCTCGGAACCGTTGGGGGCTATGAATGTGGCGGTCTGTGCTTCTCTATAGATGTGATCTGGAGGTATTGGAAATTTTGATGCGCACTCTTTTCCAACTATCCCGGTACAAGGTTTGTTCCCTATATCGTATCGGAAGTCTATAACCGTGACTTTATATCCATTCTGCGTCAGTAACAGCGCTGCATTATTGCCAGCAGGACCAGCTCCAACTATTATGACGTCTTCCACTTCCCAGCCTCTTACACTTGAAAACAGTTATTATTTGCTAGAATTCATTCTACTCGCGAACAGGTTTATTATACTACGAGTATAGTTGACACTCCAACAGAAGGAGGGGTAAGGGCTTAAGAAGGCAAGTTGGTATTTGACTGGACCTGACTCCCCACATAGAATGTATTTTCTGGTGATCCACTGGTTTCTGTTTATGGATCAATACACATAACTCCATGGAGGATGATTAAATGGCTTACGAACACATATTGACCGAGAAAGAGGATGGGGTCGCTATCATCACGTTAAACCGGCCTGAAGTGCTTAACGCAATGAACAGACAGTTAAGTAGCGAACTTCATGATGCGGTAAGCGTCGCGAATGGTGATGATGAAGTGGGCTGTATAGTACTCACTGGCTCTGGCAACAGGGCGTTTTCTGCTGGTGGTGATATTCACGAACAGCGGGAAAATGATAAACGCATTCAGGACGGGGATCTTACCCAAGAAGAATTGGACGCTTCTAGTGCATTACGTAGCCGAGGTGGTTATGAATTGAGTGCATGCGCTAAACCTATCATAGGAATGATGAATGGTCTTGCCTATGGAGGCGGGTCAGTACTAGCATCGTCACTTGATTTTCGGATAGGTTGTGAAAACACAAGTTTTAGGTTTTTGGCTGCAGCATATGGCAGGATAAATTGTACTTGGACGTTACCTAACCAGGTTGGATGGCCTATCGCGAAGGAACTGCTCTTTAGCGGAAGGGTCGTCGACGCAGAGGAATCATATCGCATTGGTCTTCTAAATCACCTAGTCCCGTCAGCCCAGCTGAAAGCCAAGACCATGGAGATAGCGACTGCCATTTCCGCCAACCGACGGGAGTCAGTAATGGGAGTGAAAGCATTATTGTTGCAGCATATGGGCGAAGATTTGGAAGGTCAGTGGAAAAATGAGCATGAATACACTACCAATGTTGTCCGCGGGTATAAAGCCGATCAAGCCTTCCCTGAATTTATAGCAAGAAAAGGTAGGGCGATGTAGCTGTGTAAGGCCTTTATGAGCTCAAGGTATCTTTAGTACTAGGAACCTGATCCCCAGCTCGGGGGTCAGGTTCTATCGCGTCTCTTAGAGCCCTTGCTAAGGCCTTGCACAAAGCTTCCGCCTTATGGTGTGGGCTTGTGCCTTCGAGGACCTTGGCGTGCAAGTTTATCTTTGCCTCTAGTGCAAACGATTCAAGAAAATGACCTATTAGATCTCCTGATAGTGTTTCCACCATGATGTCATCTAGGGTAGTTTCTACAGAAGCATGTCCACGTCCGCTCCAGTCTACTGCAACACGGACTAAAGTCTCATCAAGTGGCACTATAGCGTGGCCCATTCTTCTGATGCCCCTAGGTTCTCCTAGAGCTTGGCCGAAGGTACGTCCTAGGCATATGGCGACATCTTCCACTAGGTGATGCCAGCCGACATTGGTATCACCTTTGGCGGTTAGTTTAATATCAAATAGCCCATGTCGAGCTATCTGACTCACCATGTGGTCCAAGAACCCGTTTCCTGTATCGATTTCATACGCGCCTTGGCCATCCAGATCTAAGGTAAGAAGTATTTCAGTTTCGCCTGTTTTGCGCTCTATGGAAGCGGAACGCTGCACACTTTGTTGATGATTTTGTTCTGATTGTCCCATTGTTAGCCTCCAACTAATTGAGTTAGAGCGTCTATTACCGAATCGTTTTCGGACGGTAAACCTACGCTCATCCGTACAAAATCTGTTAATGGCTCTCTCCCGAAATAGCGAAGAAATATTCCGCGGCTACACAGTCCTTCAAATATGGCCTTTCCGCGGCCTGTGGGAAGTTGAATTAAAATGAAGTTAGCCTCCGATGGATATGGTTTAATATGTGGTATACCATAGAGTTTTGACATTAATCTTCCCCGTTCGTGAACTATAGCGTCTACTCTGGTCATCAGAGTTTCTCGATCTTCTAGAGAAGCTGTCAGTGCCACTTCGGCTGCCAAATTTACGTTATAGGGAGGTTTCATACTCATCATTGTACCTGCAAGGTTTTCAGACATCACGCCTAAACCGATCCTGAGGCCAGCAAGCCCTGCCCATTTACTGAATGTCCTGAGGATAATGAGGTTTTCGTACTCTGATAGTAAATTGAGCGAAGACTTTCCGCAGAATTCGTAATACGTCTCGTCTACAACTACTATGACTCCGGTATCAAGGAGAGTTCGGATTTGTTTATCCGAAGCCGTGTTACCAGTTGGATTATTAGGTGAAGCGAAAAATATTGCTTTAGTTCGAGAATCAATTGAAGCAAGGACCGCCTGTTCATCTATCTCAAATTCTGATGTCCGCGGGATACTGATAGCATGGCCCCCACAGACCTCGGCTGTGAATGCATACATCCCGAAGGTTGGGGTAGGAAGTATTATGTTATCTCCTGGGCTGAGAAATAATCTGAGGATTAGATCGATTAGTTCGTCGCTGCCGTTTCCACAGACTATTAAGTCTGCGGGTATCTGTAGATAATCTGATAAAATCCCTCGCAAGGTTCGCTGGCCTGGATCGGGATAGTGATTGTAGTGTTGGAATGATCCAAGAGCTCGAGTGACCTGAGGCGACGGTCCGTATGGATTTTCGTTTCCATTTAAACGGATTATATCGCTAGGTGGTATCCCTGCACGTTCAGCCATGACTTCCATTGGATCAACACCTTGGTAGGTGTCCAAAGACCGTAAGTGTGGGACCATCAAATCTCTTATACTGGGCATGTTGTTTCCTTACTGAAATTGTTATGATTGGGAGCTGATGAGGTGATTTAGACGTATTCTTATCGCCTCAGAATGGCCGCCTAACCCCTCCGCTTGGGCTATAGCGATAGCCGCATCGCCGAGTTCAGAGAAGCTGCTTTGGCTCAGGCCTACTACCGGCATAGTTCGTAGGAACTGATGAACGCTCAACGCTGAGCTGAATCGTGCAGTACCACCCGTCGGCATGACATGACTGGGGCCCGCTATGTAATCACCCATTACCTCGGGGGAAAACTCACCTAGGAAGAGTCCACCAGCGTGGCGGACTTGATCGACGTGATCCCAAGGGTTTTGCACCATTAAACATAAGTGTTCAGGGGCGATGCGGTTCGCTAGTTCAATTGCCTCTGATATAGAATCAACAAGTACGATTTTTCCTTGTTTTAACAAAGAGTCCTTAACAGTAGGACCTCGATCAATATTTGCAATTTGGCTGTCCAACTCTCCTTCGATTAACGAGACAAGTTCTGGAGAATTAGTGACCAATATGGCAGTTGCGAGTGGATCGTGTTCTGCTTGAGCGATAAGATCTGCGGCGCAGAACTGGGCATTTGCTGAACCGTCAGCTATAACGATGGTTTCGGTGGGTCCGAAGATTCCATCTATATCGACTTGCCCTTGAACAATCTTCTTGGCGTATGCGACAAATATATTTCCTGGCCCGCAGATTTTGTCGACTTTCTTGATTGATTCCGTACCGTACGCCAGGGCTCCAATCGCCTGTACCCCACCGATTTGGTAGATCTTATCGACTCCGGAGATCTCAGCCGCCACTAATACTGCTGGGTTTATGGGTTGATTGGCTCTTTTGGGAGTAGTCAGTACTATCTCTTTGACTCCGGCAACCCGAGCAGGTATAGCAGTCATCAGAACTGTCGAAGGATACGATGCTGTTCCACCAGGCGCATATAGTCCAACTCTCTCCAACGGTCTAACCAATTCCCCTAATCCGCTTTGGTAGTCTACCCAATTTTCAGGCAGGGTAGATTTATGGAAGTGCTCGATACGTTCGGCGGCCAGGTGCAAAGATTGTATTAGGTGGTCTGATAGTGACGCTCTAGCACTTGCAAGGTCGTTTTGGGTAACCTCCACATTTGTAAGAGATGTCTCATCTAGTAGTTCAGCATAGTAGAAGACTGCTTTGTCACCCTGTTCTCGAACATCAGAAAGTATTTTTATTATGGAATCTTGAGGACTAGTGTCTGGCCCAAATAGTTCGTGTGTGCGCTGTATTATAGAATCTGGCAGCGCTCCGATATCCAAAGGATCGAATCGGGTTAGAACACCCTCTGCCTCCTGAAGGCCATGTACGGTGTTAAGTTTCACGGATATACTCCTTGATTTGAGTAAGAGCCTCGCTTTCAACCCTCTGTTGAAATGCTGTGATGTTGGATTTTGGGATTTTCTCGTAAACAGTTTCGAGGTTCCCATCAACGTTTGTCAAAAATCCGGCTACTAGCTGTTGTACTTCATGATCATCTCGGTACATTCTGTTTAGTGCTCTCTGCAATCTATCCCAAGTGAAATCCCATCCCAAAAAGCGACTAATCCAACACCGCCATTCTGATAGCAATGACTGGTCAAGAAATACGAGATCAATAGCTTGGTCGCCTGCTTTGATAAGGTTCAATTCGCGTTCCAGGCGATTAGAGGTTTCAAGCACCTCTTTGTCCATATCCAGTTGGAGAGCCCGATCCCAGATGTCAGCATCGACTTTGTTGCTAGTGACTTTGGTAGGGGATGCGAAGTTTGGCCTATACATGGTTGTTATCCAAACTTCATCTGCAGTTAGGTGTGTAATGTATCCGATTAAGAAGGCTCTTGCCGCAGGATTTAGCCGTGTTGATTCGATTAATTCAGGGTAGTTGTGGAACATTTTACGTGTGCCCTGACCTATGTGTTCTAGTGACAAGGGTGCAAAGTGAGTCCGCTCTCGGTCCCATTTTGTCATTGCTCGTATATCCGGAGCAGTTGAGCCTAAAAAATAATCACCTAGATGGTCGTGCACATTTCCCCAGTCCAATTCTTCGGCAATACGGTTAGCAAGATATATATGCATAGGGAGATTTGGCATCTTATCCTATCTCTGCTTGGTCAGAGACCTTCATCAGCCGTTCGTAGGCAGATGACCGGTTCTCGAACAGATAACTTACTTGCGACGCGGATATATCTAATGCACCGCAGTTACGAAGGTGGTCAACTGCTTCCATTAATTGACCTTTCTGAACTAATAAACTGATGCTATACCAGTTCTCATTGTCAGCGTTGTAGACTCTTGATAATGTAGGGCCTCGTAGCCCTGCCAAATCAGTGCGGCGGAGTACCATTTCAGCGACCATGTCCTCAGAATCTCCTAGGACATTACCAGTGATGCGATAATATGGATCAGCTAATAAGTTTGCCTCGATGAGTTCGAGAAAATGTCTGCACAGAAGTAGTCGGTGTTTAGAAACTCTCAATGCCATGGGGTTCCCAATTACGCATGCTTGAGATTTTAAGATGGTGCCACCCGTTAGCGTTTTCAAACGGTTCTCCCTTAGGGTGGTTCCACTAGCTGTGAGGTCTGCGATCAAATCGGCATATCCTGCAACGGGCGCGGCCTCAAGGGTTCCACTTGCTGGTACAACAGTGAAATAATTTATACCTCTATCAAACAGGTGCTGCCGAAGTAATTTAGGATATTTGGTAGCTATCCGCAATTGATTGCCTTTCTCATGAAACTCCAGAGCAAGATCTGATAAGTCATCAAGAGATGTTACGTCTAGCCACGCGTTTGGGACCGCCAGCACAAAGTCACAAGCGCCATAGCCAAGATCATCTATTATAGAGATGGCGCGCTCTGTATCACTACGGTATTCCAGAAGACGGTCCAGCCCTGTGATGCCGACTTCCGCACTGGCTTCTTCTACTTTTTGTGTGATATCTGCAGTTCTCTGAAATAGAACCTCAATCCCTGGCAGTGACGGAATGGTAGCAGTATATTGTCGAGAATTTGGACGACTTACCTGCAATCCACATGATCGTAGGAAAGTAAGTGTTGAATCGTGTAGTTCACCGTCGCTTGGAATTACGATGTGTAGAGATTTATCATTTGTTTGACTAAAGTTCATCATTGCGTACGTAGGTATTACCATTCGCTGTATAGAAGTTCATAGTTTTATACGGCCAGTATATAGTATGTCAAGTGGGTAGGTTAAGTGTTAGCTACGTCTGTTTTGTGTACTTCGGTGTTTCCGGTTGCAGAAACGAAGACTATATTTTCCCAGAATTCATCTTGGCATTCAGTAACAACTTCTGCAAGACTATGATATTGGAATCCGATCACGACTCGATGTCCTGCCTCTCTATATTCGCGTGACAGCTGAAGAGCAAGCAAGTCTTGAGAATCGTCTTCTGTAATGAGGAGTGTAGACGAGTCCCAGTGGTTGGGATGCACGGCGACATTCGGTGGCTCCGTTACGGCAGACTTAAGAAGGGCATCAAGGTTATAGGCGAATCCTGCCGAGGGGATTTCACGTTCACTGCCTAAGTCTGTTGACAAAGCATCGTACCTGCCCCCGCCTCCAAGGATTTTGCCACCTGAGCTATCCGTGATATCAAATACTATCCCGTCATAATAGGCGATTCCCTTAATAAGACCAAAATCAATAGAGATTTTTGATGACATGTTGGGGTCATCGGTAACCAGATTAAGGACGCTTCGCATGCTCTGAAGTGCCGCTGTGGCCGCGGGACAGGTTTCCAGTAACGATTCAGCCGTATCCAATACCTCTTCGTTGTCTCCTTCAAGATTCACGAGTTTAGAGACCTCTACTAACGTCTCATGTACTTTCTCTTTTTCGTCGTTACTCCTAAGTTTTCTAAGTAGCCGTTCCACGACATCGTCGGCGGCGCGTTGTCCAAGGTTCGGCGCGAGACCTTCCGACCATTCAAGAAAACCGTGAAGCACCTCTTTCGCCTGTTCGTCCTGTAAACCGGCAATTGCTATCTGAAGATGGTCGTTAGAAGGGTTGAGTCCAACGATATGAGTATCTTGGGCTTGTGTTAACAATTGGCTTATTGATGTTGATTGGGATTGGAGTTCTGGGATCGAGGATATGATAAAATTGCGCGCCCGGTCAGATAGCTTTTTTGAATCAAGAAGGCTGTTTAGAACCTGTAGATTCGTAATACGAACATTGTAACCGGTCACGCCTAAATGACTCGGAATTTGTGAGGCCAGATACAGGAGTTCTGCGTCAGCGATAGGAGTCCCTGCACCGATTAATTCTACACCGATCTGAGTAAAATACTGTTGATCCAAGGACGAGCCCAGAGTTTGTCGAAATACCGGACCTGAATATTGGATTCTCTGTATGTCATTAATTTCTGGTTGAGTCTTTAGGTGTTCTGATACTATCAGCGCTGTAAACTCAGGCCTCAAGCTGATTAAATTACTGGTCGCATCGATGAGACTTAGCATCTGAGATGCCAATTCTCCGCCAGATTTTCGGAGGAAAACATCTGTCGGCGCTAAGATTGGTAGATCTTGGTACTCATATCCGAAACTACCACATAACCGAATGAATTCGTCTTCACCGTGGCGTTTCTGGAACCAAGAAGATTCAGATTTATCAGATGATGATGTCATTTGTTGAGGAGCGCTCGACCCTTTGTACTTAAACGGCTTCCATTGGATAATGTAACTCTAATAAGCTTACATTAATGTGGAGCATATTGTAAGTCGCTTGCACAATAATTATCATGCATATTAGATAATAGTTGGGTAGACCAGTCGGTAGTAATGGCAAATTTAATTTCAGAAGTATTAAGACAGGGGATATATACTCGCATTATTGCAAAGCGTATTCAATTTCATCAAGAAATTGAATCTACTATGGATGAAGCGCGTCTGCTAGCAATTAAAGGGACGGACGAAGGGACCCTGATTGTGGCAGAAAACCAACTGAACAGTAGAGGAAGGTTAGGTCGAACGTGGCGCTCCCAACCAGGCAATATTTATATGTCTTTGATATTGTATCCGGATACTGCTTTATTGCCATCTATAGGTATGATAGCTTCTCTAGCTGTATCCCGGTCAATTGAACGGACAACTGGCATTGATGCCGAATTAAAATGGCCAAACGATATAATAGTGAATGGAAAGAAAGTTGCTGGAGTGTTGACAGAATGTTCATTAGAAGAAGCACAAGTGAGGTATGCTGTTGTGGGCATTGGAATTAATATAACCTTTGACCCGTCTACTTACCCAGAATTATCAAATAGAGCTACCTCACTTAATTCCGAGCTTGGCACTAACCTTAATAGGGCAATGGTACTTAGATGCGTTCTGCATGAGTTTGATAATTTATACCAATCTGCACAGTCAGGTATACTCCCGCTGGAAGAATGGAAATTGAAGATGCATACCTTGGGACAGGTAGTTAATGTGTATAGTGGCAATGAGTGCTATACAGGTGTTGCAGAGGATATCAATGATTACGGAAGTTTGGTTTTGAGATTGCCAAATGGAGAGACGGGTGTGTTTTCATCAGGAGATGTCACTCTTGATGAGACAGGATATTAGATTGAAAGGATTATGAGATGCTAGAACGTTTAAACCTAGATGACAAGGTGGTATTGGTAACCGGTGGAGGGACAGGTTTAGGGTTCGCTATGGTTATGGCTCTGGCGGAGGCAGGTGCGAATCTGGTGATAGCTGGCAGGCGACAGCAACCGATTGATGACGCCGCGGATTCTGTCAAAACACTGGGTAGAGATGCTGTTGCAATCTCAGCGGATGTAAGTGATTCGGGCCAAGTCACTAATCTGATTTCAAAGGCTTTATCTCATTACGGTCGGATCGATGTGTTAATTAACAACGCGGCACTCGTTTCTGACAACGTCCGGAAGCCAATTTGGGAAATAAGTGATTCAGAATGGCAGGGGGCTATGGAAGTTAATCTGAATGGAGCTTTTTACTGTTCTAGAGAAGTATCGAAATGTATGTCTGAAGCAGGTAGCGGTAAGATTATAAATGTTGCTTCTGGTTTTGGCTTGAGGGGAGGGCGCGATATTTATATGTATTGTGTTAGTAAAGGAGCCATCATTCAATTGACACGAGTCCTATCGTTCAGTCTGGCTAGATATGGCATAACAGCTAATACAATCGCGCCAGGATTTATCCCTACCGAAAGTACTAACTCAGACTTTCGCAATACTCTTCCACCTTCCGGAGATTTTCTCCCAATTGGTAAATTGGGTATCCCCGAACATTTAGGTCCGGTCGCGGTGTTTTTGTCATCTTCGGCCTCGGATTACATGACTGGTGAGGTAATGATTGTGGACGGTGGTGGCCTTGCAGCAGGTGTGATACCTACTGGGTACTCTCCAATTGTTGCATTGGAAGACTAGCTTATTCTGGCTTAGGAGTGAAACAGATGCCAATCCCCAAGCAATTTTCATTAAAAAATCGAACGGCAATGTTTTATGTAGCCGGTGGAGAAGAAGCCCCGCGGCTCGCACGGGCACTCAGTGAAGCGGGGGCAACGTTATTTGTAGTGTCAAGAAGAGAAGCGACCAATACGGCAGTTCTCTCGGAGTTGATAGGATCTGGGCATACGTCTTGCGTAGTTCAGGATTCATCAAATGAGTCTATTTCCCAGGTGCTAAGTACGTATTCGGAAAATCACGGGAACCTAGATATTCTCGTGAATGACGCCCGGAGTTATTATGCTCAGTCCTTTTTATCAGTGAAACCGAGCGAATGGGAATCGTTGCAACAACGCAATGTTCTAATACCCTTTCGTTTAAGTCAGTGTGTTGCATCAAAAATGATAGCCAATCAATATGGCAGAATTGTTAACCTTGTCTCGATATTGGCAGAGAGAGGCATGATTAATGGATCAGCCTTCGCGATGACTCAGGCGAGTGTACTTTCCCTAACACGATCGTTAGCTGTTGAACTAGGGAAGAATAATATTAGGGTNAACGCTCTCGGCACTGGGTGGTACACCGCTCAAGATGTTCCATTGGAAGTACAGCAGGAGGAACTGTTGGTTCGGTATACACCGCTACGTAGAAAAGGTATTCCAGATGATATAGGCCCATTACTGGTGTATCTATGCTCTGAGTCGTGTGACTATACCACGGGGCAACCCGTCTATGTAGATGGCGGTTTAAACGCCCACCCTTAATGAAGAAAGCTCTTCGGAGATTTGCGTGTTTAACGCATTTAACGCACATGGCAAAGCAGAGTGCGTTGTGTGTGACCAGACTACCATCCGTGGTCCAATCTATCGCGCATTATGTTAACCAAATTAGTTATGTCCACTCTATCTTGATGCATGCTATCTCGTTCTCTTATGGTAACTGAGTGGTCTTCCAAAGTGTCAAAGTCCACCGTGATGCAGTAAGGTGTGCCTATCTCGTCTTGTCGTCGGTATCGGCGGCCAATACTTTGTGCATCGTCATATTGCGTCGAAAACGACCTTCTTATAAGGTCATAAACGTTCCGAGCAGTTGGGGTTAGCCGTTCATTTCTGCTGAGAGGTAGTATAGCTATGCTGATTGGGGCTAAGTGTCTATGCAGATGGAGGACGGTCCGGCTGCTTTCGCCATCTGGTTCTTCGTCGTATGCATCGAGCCAGAATGCTAAAGTGGCTCTATCAACTCCGCCTGAAGGTTCAATTACGTAAGGAATATAGCGTTCTTTGGACTCTTCGTCGAAATATGTCAGATCTGTGCCGCTTGCCCCAGAATGCCTGCCGAGATCAAAATCGGTTCTGTCGGCAATTCCTTCCAATTCCCCCCAGCCCCATGGGAACCGGTATTCTATATCGTATGTATCTTTGGCGTAATGGGCTAACTCGTCACCGTCGTGTCGTCTTAGCCTTAAGTTTTCCTCGCGAATACCATATTTTATGTACCATTGAAATCGGGTCGTTACCCAGTCGTTAAGCCATTTGTCATCATCGCCGGGTTTCACGAAGAATTCGACTTCCATTTGTTCGAATTCACGCGTTCGAAAAGTAAAATTTCCTGGAGTAATTTCGTTTCTGAAGGCTTTGCCAATCTGTGCTATTCCAAACGGTAGTTTTTTCCGGCTGGAATTTAGGACATTGGCAAAGTTGACGAATATACCTTGAGCCGTCTCTGGTCGTAAGAAAAGCTCGTGACTGGTGTCCTCTACAGGTCCCATGAACGTTCTGAACATCAAGTTAAACCTTCTGGGATCTCCAAACTCACCATCGCACTCTGGGCATTTTACAGTTTCGAGTTGATCTTCCCGATAACGTCTGTTACAGGACTTACATTCAACTAGTGGATCGCTAAAGTTCTCTACATGTCCACTCGCTTCCCATATCTTAGGATGCATCAAGATCGCTGAATCTAGCCCAACTACATCATCTCGTTCTGTAACTACTGACGTCCACCAAGCTTCTTTTACGTTTCGTTTCAGTTCGACTCGTAGAGGGCCGTAATCATATGTTGATCCTAGGCCTCCGTAAATTTCACTGCTCTGGAACATGAAGCCGCGGCGTTTAGATAGGGATAACATCTTGTCCATGTCTGCGTATTGCAAGGTTCTGGCCACTGTGGATACTCCTCTTAAGTCTGGATCAGATACGAGGGTAGCAATTGTTAAAGCCAATGTAAATAAGCATGAAGATTGGTCTTTTACGAAAGGGCTTTTTTAATTAGATTGGGCACTGATGCAATATCACTAGCAAGTATTGCGGCAGATTCCTCGGGCATATGATTTCTGACTGTATCTGCGATAGCTGTAGATCCGATCTCATCGAGTCGGATATATTGCGCTCCCATATGGTCAGCGATGGCTTTGGCCATCTGTAGTTTTAGAAATCCTGTTTCAGTATCTATTACTACAGACGATATGTGCTTATCTTTGAATATGGTGGTTACCGTTGACGTATCCTCTTGCCCTTTTACTTCTGATCCCAAATCAACGTTGGCTCTTCCATCAGACAATAACACCACTAGCGGGACTATGTCTTTATCCTTCATCGTTTCTATGTCCAGTACACCTAAAGCCAGATATAATGCCTTCGACAATGGAGTGCGCCCTCCAGTCGGCATTTCCTGAAGATAGTATTGGGCCAGTTCGACGCTATTGGTGGGTGGTAGCAATAGTTCGGCGGATGTCTTTCGGAAGCTAATGAGGGCCACTTTGTCACGGCGTTGGTATGCATCTAGTAATAACGACATTATGGCTCCCTTCACGGCTACCATACGTCTTTGGGCTCCCATGGAACCGCTAGCGTCCACTATGAATAATATTAGGCTTCCGGTGCGTGTTTCGCGCACTTTCTCACGTATATCCCATGATTCTATTTGCATGGCGGGATGGACGCCCTCGAATGACTTTCTTCGGTTGATCTGATGTGGGGCAGCGGCTCGCAGTGTTGCATCAAGCGACATATCAGAGGTTTTCCCTAAAGGTATTCTAGAACCTACATATCTACCGATAGTTGTGTTACTAACAGCGTTGGCACGGCGCCCTGATGATTGGCGTGGTCTACGATCAGGAAGGTTGACGTTCAGGGCAGGTATGTCAGGTGCATCACCTATTTCAAAGCGCTCATCTTCTTTACCTTCTGTATTTCCGGTAGTTGGGGAATCTTCGTTGGATTCAGGTGTCTGATCGCTGTTTGGATCAGGATCAGAGGTGTCTCCTTGCTCATCTGANCCGGAGTCAGAATTACTGTCGTCGCCGTCACGGCGTTGCATTTGGTGGTCTTCTATAATCGAGTCTAATTGATCTGTAACCATTTGTGCTTGTTGGAAGGGCAGCCTACGCTGCCGATGGAGAAGGGCCATCTGAGCTGCCTCGCGTACATCTTCAGTATTAACTTCTGTCCTTCCCTCGTATGCGGCTATTGTGATAGCGGTCTTGTACATTACGATATCTCCGCGAAGTCCATCTACTTGATATTCGGAACATATATCTGTAATAAGACGAAGCATATCTGGAGATAATGACACTTCCGAAAGAAGGTCTTGGCTTTTTATTAGTTTCTC
Source organism: Dehalococcoidia bacterium (assembly GCA_002724585.1). Taxonomy (GTDB): domain Bacteria; phylum Chloroflexota; class Dehalococcoidia; order Lucifugimonadales; family UBA3495; genus UBA3495. The sequence continues at coordinate 24,611 of PBPE01000027.1, forward strand.
CCGTTGTAGACGATTGTGTTCATCCCATTCGGCCATGAATGCTAACGGATCATTTTCATAGGCGATGCGCCGTCGAACTACTTCCTGTCTCTCGTCTCCTGTTAGTTCCCCTGTGACTTCGACTGCTAAGCCGAATCGGTCAATCAACTGAGGTCTTAGATCGCCTTCTTCGGGGTTCATTGTGCCAATTAGAATAAAATCTGCGGAGTGGGTTATTGAAATGCCTTCACGTTCAACGTAATTACGACCCATGGCTGCGGCATCGAGCAAGACATCTACCAGATGGTCATTAAGTAAATTGACTTCATCAATGTAAAGGATTCCGCGATGAGCTGATGCTATTAGGCCTGGTTCAAAAGCTTTCGTTCCAGATTTGATAGCAGTCTCAATATCTATGGAACCTACTAAACGATCTTCTGTAGCCCCTACGGGAAGGTCCACTACTCTCACTTGCCGGAGTTCTCGCCGTACATCCACAGTAGTGCATGTCTCGCAAACTTCCTGTGGCGCTCCGGGGAGGCATCTATATTGGCATCCAGCAACTACTTCAATTTGAGGAAGTAATGCAGCTAATGATCGAACAGCGGTCGACTTTGCCGTTCCCTTTTTGCCACGTATCAGAACTCCCCCAATTTTTGGGTTTATAGTATTCAGTAAGAGAGCCCGTTTCATAGGATCCTGACCTACAATTGCGCTAAATGGAAATGTTGGTTCCTGAGTTTGATCAATTAGGAATGACAATTAGTACCTCTCTAAGATTATAATGACCGTCCTGGTTTCCATATAGAACTCGACGGGTGCTCATATGTAATGTTACTTTCCTTGTATATTAACCCGCGAGTACTAATTCCGTTAGATCCAGAAGTTCTTATGCGATCTTTACGTATAAAACGCGTCTGTCAGAACGCTTATTCTTGACGAGCTTCGATATCACTCTCTAGTTCTAGGTAGAGTTCTTGTAGGTCTGCTAGCATGTCCTCAGGAGGGTTTTCCCATAGGCCACGCTGGATTGCTTCTAAAAGCCTCTCCACTATGCCCCGCAAAGCCCAAGGATTACTGTCTTTGAAGAATTCCTTCATGTCCTCATTGAGTACATACTCCTCAGTAACGTTCTCGTACATCCAATCTTCGACAACGTTTGCAGTTGCATCATAACCAAACATGTAGTCTACAGTAGCAGAAAGCTCAAATGCTCCTTTGTATCCATGTCTCTTCATGGAATCAATCCATTTTGGATTTACTACTCTGCTTCGGAATACCCTCCGTGCTTCATCCTGCAGATCGCGTACTTTGGATCTATTCGGATCAGAGCTATCACCGAAAAATTCTCTTGGGTTTTGACCTGTTAAAGCCCTTACTGTAGCAATCATTCCACCGTGGTATTGCATATAATCGTCGCTATCGAAAATATCATGTTCACGATTGTCTTGATTTTTGGCTGCAATGACTATCTGACTAAAACGATGTCGGAACTCATTACGGGCTGTAACACCGAAGTTCTTCTGCGTATATGCGTAACCGCCCCATGCGGTGTAGACCTCCGCAAGGTCTTGGACTGTTTCCCAGTTACGCTCATCCAACACCTGTAGTATTCCTGCTCCATACGTACCGGGTTTGCTACCGAATATGCGGAATAACGATGGTGTGTCTCCCGAAGCATCGGAATCTGCATGTGGCTCGGTAGTGTGAGCGTTATTATCTTCAATAAGATGCTTGCGTATATAGTTTTCATCAGGTGATTCGTCGGCCAACGCTGCCACAGTTTGAATTGCCTGGTCTATTGTGTAAATTAGATTTGGGAAAGCGTCCCTGAAGAATCCGCTGATTCTAACAGTAACATCGATTCTAGGTCTGCCCAATTCGGAAAGAGGAATAACTTCTATACCGGATATGCGTCGGCTTTCTTGCTGCCAGATGGGGCGGACTCCGAGTAAATACAGTATCTGGGCAATGTCATCACCATGTGTGCGCATGGCTGAAGTCCCCCAGACGACTATTCCTACCATTTCCGGGTATTGGTTCTCTTCATCTAGATATTTGGCCAGGAGGGCGTCGCCCAGAGCTTTACCCACTTCCCAAGCCGCTGGAGAGGGTAATGTTTTGGGATCTACCGAGTAAAAATTGCGCCCTGTGGGAAGCACGTTGGGCAACCCACGCGTAGGGGATCCACTTGGACCTGCGGGGACAAAACGACCGTCCAGACCTCTCAACAAATTATCTATCTCGTCGGTTGTTCTCATAAGTGCCGGATATATAAAACCAGATGCATAGGATAATGAATGGATAGTATTTGGATCCTTGAATCCTACTATTCTTTCCGTTACGTTTTCTACAAGGTCATGGTTGAATGATCCTGTTTGCAACTCAGATAGAGCGAGCTTGCACAGCTGCTCAACACCTTCTATTAAATCTCCTACGCTTCTGACAGGTAAGTCAGGGTTGAGATCTGTAATGACTGGAGGGACCGACACCGTGAGCGGTTGACTTGGGTCGTCTAGGAGAGATTCATAGTTTAGGCCAAGAGCTTCAGCTATAGACCTACGTAAACTGGGGACCTCCCCCATGTCCAATCTGGTCAAGGCGGACATTAATCCTACCAGATGTTCATCACTCGGAGGTTCTCCAAGGATGTGGAGACCATCCTTTATCTGTACGTCTTTTATTTCGCACAGATAACCGTCTATGTTAAGCATGAACTCTCCAAAGTCGTCAGGTTGAGTATCTACACCCAGGTCTCGATGGAGTTCCGCTTTCTGCACAATTTCCCAGATTTGACTTTCCAACATTGGTAGTTTAACGGGGTCTAACGTTTGGCATTGGTAATGCTCGTCCATAAGTTGTTCGAGTTTTGCGATATCACCATAGCTGTCGGCTGTTGTCATTGGTGGAATTAAATGGTCAATAATAGTGGCATGAGTCCTACGTTTGGCTTGCGTGCCTTCCCCTGGATTGTTAACTATGAATGGATAGAACAGGGGGATATCTTGTAGAGCGACTTCGGGATAACATTCCTCGGATAATCCTATTCCTTTTCCCGGAAGCCACTCTAATGTGCCATGTTTGCCTACGTGGACCATCGCGTCGGCTTTGAAAATATCTTTGATCCATCGGTAGTAACCAATGTAGTGATGAGTAGGGGTTAGATCAGGGCTGTGATAAACCGAAATAGGATGTTCTCCAAACCCTCTGGGAGGTTGTAGTCCTACGAAGATGTTCCCTAGGTCCAATCCTGCCACTGCAAGCTGATTGCCTGTCCTGTAAACTTGCCCTGGAGGGTCTCCCCAAGCTTCCTGGAGTTGGTTCTGGACTGTTTCAGGAAATGATGCGAACCAGTTCGAATAATCTGATTCAGAAATGTGTCCTGCGGCAAGACGTAATTGTTCTTCTGTTAATGAGTCCCGGTCGTTACTACATCTTTCAATTAACCTATGTACAAGTTCATCTCCGGTTTTTGGGATGTCTTCGACTAGATAACCTTGTTCTGACAATGCGTTTAGTATGTTAACAACAGATGCTGGAGTATCTAAGCCCACCGCATTTCCAATCCTGGCATCTTTAGTCGGATAGTTACTCATGATTATGGCGAGTCGTTTCTCCCCATTCTGTCTTCTGCGAAGCGTTGCCCATTTTGTGGCGAGTTTAGCTACTGTTTCTACTCTATCTGGATTGGTTACGTATCGTTGCAATCGACCGGTTTCTAGGGAAGTTTGGACAGAAGAACTCGTCTCCTCTTTAAATGAGAACGGAACAGATATTATTCTCCCGTCGAATTCGGGAAGCGCGACATTCATGGCTGTATCAATGGGTCCTAACCCAAGATCACTGTCTCTCCATTCTTGTTGAGAACTCGTACTCACTACAGCTTGTATGACTGGGACATCCATGCTTTCGATAATGTCTGTCGCCCACCCACTGGCTATGGTTGCACCTTCGTCACTAATATCGCTCATGGCGAGTCCCATAGTGTTGATTACACAATCTACCCTCGGAACACCATTTGAATCGATTAGATATTTTTGTATTGTGTCACTATGTTCTGATTCTTCTTCAGGATTGTGTTTCAGGCTAAAAGAAAAAACCGGCAGTACATTTGCTCCTTGTGATTCTATGGCTCGTATAAGATCATCGATAAATTGGAGGTTTCCGCTCATCCAATGGGCTCTGTAGAATAACAAACCAATGTTTGGTTGTGCAGCACTCCAATGAGACTTTATATGCGACTCGACATCCTGCAAAGAAGGTGTGTCCGGATGATATACGCCTTCCCAAGGCAATGGCTGGGGCGCTTCGTGACCATAGTTTCTTTCTAAGTAACTGTCACTTAAGAACAAGATCAAATTGCCAAAGTTTTCCACTCCTCCTTGTATTAAATAATTAAAGGTAGTCTCTANNTCGGATACTGAGACTGAGCAGGCTGTAATCAGGTCGTCGTCCCATTCTTGATGCCCGGGACAGGCTATCAGGGGAACGTTATGGGATNGACAGTAGTCCACTAAGTCATTAAAAGTCTCCCCCATTGCACTCTTCCCTCCAAGTAGCCGGAGGACTACAACACCGGCGTTTTCAAGNGCTGGGACAATTGGATCTTCGCTCTGGCCAGTGAGATCTGATGCAGGATTGAACACGTATATCTTTGGTAAATCGGAAATGTCGAGAGTGGTTATGGCACGCTCAATGGTTAAAATATCGGTGTCTGCTGTCGTTACAATAACAATGTGTTTTGTATGATCTGGTAGGGAACTCAATTTTGGTACTGTCCTTCACTTTTAGATTGAGAATTTACTCTGGAAGCCTAAATACTAATATAGATAAATCGCTAAAGTCTTTCGTATAGTTTCCAAGTTCACCAAGCGTGCCCTCCCAACATTGTTCGTCACTGAAACTTAGTCTCTGGTAGACTCTAACAACTCTGGTTGCCGGTATTCCCGCTTTAATCAAATCGGTAGCTATCAAGGAAGGCATAAGGTCAAATGGCCGCGGTAGCAATATGATATTGCGCAGTCCATCGTTGAGATGGTGAATGAGTTCTTCTAAATCTGCCCCGGTGTCAGCGCGTTTATGGAGGGTTATGAACAGAGATTCCTCCATGAATATGCCGGTGCGAGCAGCAGCGAACTGAATTGAGCTTATACCAGGTATTAAAGTTACTTTCCCAATTCTTGTGTACACCCGCTCCAGTAGTTCACGTGCCGATACGTTTAAGTCGCCCCATGCGCAAACCACGCAAGTTTTCCCAGCTTTCACTTGTGATTGGGCGTAGTCTAGAACTTTATCTTGATCCCTGTAGCTCATTGGGCATAACTCACCATTTGTCACCCAGCTGCTGACGACATTCAATACAGTTTGAAAGCCGACAACTATATCCGCGGACTCGACAGCCTTTTGGGCTTTAATAGTCAGCATCTCTGGATCTCCGGGTCCGACACCCACGATGGTTACATGCAGATCATTGGCAGCCATATTCATATCAAAACCTTATTATGTTAGAGATTGGGCAATTAGTCCGTCAGATGTACTTTCGGCGTTATTTGGTTTATAAGAAAGCCCCTGGCTATAACCAGGGGCACTAAAGGCATTGAAATTCAGCATGTCAGGACTGTATAGCGCAATCTCAGAACACTTCAACACTAGGCTGGTTCCCTGGCTTACGAATGTTTATTCGATAACAGTGGCGCGACCGCAGCGGAGTTTCACCGCATTCCCCATTTGACTATAATTACCCAGTGTCAATTTCTATTGTTAAGGAACTGACTGGTACTCTATCTATGTGCTGGTACCTTGTCAAGCAAATCTCGCATAAAACAGAAGCGAGGGAACACTATCCCTCGCTTCTGTTTTATGCCCGTTCGGGAGTACTATTCAATGGCCTCCACCAATAGCGGGTAGAAAATGGACTTCACTATTATCGGTTACCCTTTCAAGCACACCTAGTTGGCTAGCCTCGCCATCAACAATCACTGCTAAACCAGGCATAATGTCCTCTTCTTCCTCATCATACAGAATCTCTTTTAATCCTGGGTATTGTTCGTCCAGATTATTGATAAGTTGACGAACAGTTGAGCCTGGTACTCGTACTATCTCTACTCCGCCAGTAAGATTCTGTATTTGAGGTGGTATCCACACTTCGGCCATGCCTTCGTAACTCGCAAATTGTATGAAGTTTTGTTCGGGTATGTGGTTAAATGGTTCCGAGAGCCTCAAGTATGGTTCCGGGTTTCATAGGTAACTCATTTATACGAATGCCGATAGCGTCATATATGGCATTAGATATCGCAGCCATCGGAGGGCATATACACACCTCTCCTACTCCTCTGACCCCAAAGGGGTGATTTGGGTTAGCGATCTCGACAATCACTGTATCGATCATAGGTAAATCCAAACTTACTGGCATGCGGTAGTCTAGAAAGCTCGAGTTAACCATATGGCCGTCGTCATTGACAAAGTACTCTTCATTCAAGGCCCAACCAATTCCTTGGACCACCCCACCTTGAATCTGCCCTTCTACGTAGCTCGGATGGATCGCTTTACCTACGTCCTGGAAAGCCGTGTATCTCACGATTTCAACTTTTCCAGTGTCTATGTCTACTTCTACGTCCACCACGTGAGCTGCTAAGGCAGGTCCTGCTCCAGGCGGGTTTACGCCTGCACTGCCAACAATTGGGCCACCGGTAGGTACCTGTCGGGCCGCTATTTGTTTGAATGTAAGCTTAAGTTCTGAATCGGATTTGTGTTGGGCTACACCATCTGTATATTCTACGTCGTCCGTCGATACATCCCAGATCTTAGCTGCTCTTTCGATCATCTGTTGTTTAACGTGTTGGGCGGCTGTGTATGCGGCGAACCCTGTTTTGAAGGTGACGCTGCTACCACCAGTGTTCGAAGTGAAGCCGATCGAATCAGTGTCAACGACCTGAGGATGAACATCTTCGACGGGGATACCTAATACCTCAGCCAGCTGGAGGGATACCGATGATCTGGTGCCTCCTATATCAGGTGATCCTTCGGCGAGATTCACAGTACCGTCCGGATTTACTGTGGCTACTGCGCTGGAGGGCCCAGTATTATTTCCCCAAAATCCGGTTGCAATACCGCGCCCACGGTGCTTGCCATCTTTCGGAGCAGAGTAATGCGGGTGGTTTTTTACAGCCTCAAGAGTTTCTATGAAACCGACAAGCGGCATGGTTGGACCAGTTACTCTACGAGTGCCTTCTTTGGCGCTGTTAATTAATCGGAAATCTACAGGGTCCATACCAATTTTTTCCGCTAGCTCATCGATGACGGTTTCTATGCAGAAGGCCGCCGCGGGTGAGCCCGGTGCTCGATATGCTGAGGTTTTGGGCCGGTTCACAACGACATCATAGCCTTCGATACGACCGTTTGGTATATCGTAGGCTGACATGATGCATTGAGCACCGCCAACGACCGGAGAACCTGGAAAAGCTCCGGCTTCAAAGATCATTTTCGCGTCTGCGGCAGTGATTCGGCCATCTTTGGTTGCACCCATTTTCACTGTTATGAAAGTTCCCGATGTCGGACCCGTTGCTTCAAAGACCTCTGTTCGGGTCATAGTAACCTTCACAGGCGCCCCCGCTTTGCGTGCGAGTGCTGCCGCAATTGGTTCAGCGTACATCGTCAGCTTCGCCCCGAATCCGCCTCCGATTTCCATCGGTACTGCTTTAACATGAGAAACTGGAACGCCCATCAATCTTGCCGTGTAGTCACGAACCGTGAAATGACCCTGGCTGCTGGACCACACGGTAAGAGTTCCGTCCTCATGCCATTGGGCTGTGCCACTTTGAGGTTCAATATAACCTTGGTGTACTGCGACCGTAGATGTTTCCTTTTCAACTATAAAATCGGCTTCTGCAAACCCTTTGTCCAAATCTCCAAGCTGAAACTCGAATTTATTAGCAAGGTTGCTCCCCTTGCTGGGATCACTATCATCCAACACCCCACCTGCTCTGATGGTAGCTGTATTCATAGATGCTAGACGGTCGTGTA
>PBPE01000028.1 GCA_002724585.1 Dehalococcoidia bacterium
TAGGTGAGATGATTATAGGAGCATCAGATATCATGGTATCTAAAGCTAGGGATTTTCCTGATCGTCCAGCACAAAAATTTATGGATAATCCTATCCTTAGAAAAATGTTTCAGGCATCGCCTATCCGCAACACGAAAGCTAGTACTGCATTTTATGAAAGAATGAAAGATGTAGAACAAGCACATGCTGATTTAAGTTTATCTAAAAAATTACAGGACTGGGATAGATATAAGGAAATATATGAGGAGAAAAAAGATTTATTAAAATGGAAGGGCTTCATTAAGAAGAAGCAACGCATCCTTAATGAATTGAATAAACGTATAAGGGTTATTCGATTTGATACAAGAATGGGTGCAGATGAGAAGAGAGAACGAATGGATCAGTTATACCTGCTAAGGAATCAAATCATGGACAGAATAGCAGAATCACCTGCTCTTAGGTAAATTTGGATGCTCAGATCGCTCTGTAACGCAATGTTATGGGGTGATGGGTACTCTGGGGTAGGTTATTTTGTGGGGTTATTTGGGGCAAGGTTTGTCAGCAAGCAACCGCAACATTAGGTTTGTCCACACACCTTCTATGTTTCACAGAGAACACTATAGTATGTCAAGCCCTGTGCTAGCCCTGTAGGATTTCTCCTGCGGAACAGTCTAGTGGAGTAGCACCTGACAAAGGAAAAATGTAAACCCATCAGGTACTCAGGGAGTACTGATTCGTTTGCTTGCCTTGACAAATCCAATTCAATTATCTGAATCGATAAAAGTAAAAGGTTTATATGCAAAAGGATCTGACAGATAGGTCTTCTCCGGTGGAGGAGTCTCTCCTTCTGCCAGTTCCATCGGCATAGCCTGTTGCTCATCCATGAGCTTTGGTGTTTCGATCACTGAAACACAGGCATCTGCTACGACTTTAGATACGGCCTCCCCTGACTTGGCAGCTCTATCTCTGAATATTTTTAGTGCACTCTCAGGGAGCCGTATCGTTATGTTAGATTTCTTATCTTCCATGTTCTTGATTTTCGATGGGGGTAGGAATCCAGCCAATGATTCATCAGACGAGTAGAATACGTTTCCCTTCTGACACGCACCATGCTACCCCCATTATTAATTTAATTAATAAGGGATATCATCCTTCCCGCTTGAATTCCCGCCATCATCCTTAGATTTTGTGGACATATTGGTAATCTTCTGTGCCTTAATAAAGGCCGCAGGAGTTTCACCCTCTTCCTTCGGTGTAAAATAGTCAAGGGTTCCCTCAACAAGGATTGTTGTACCCTTGCTTAGTTTGTTCAGCTTCTCGGCAGTGTAGCCGTAAGCCATAACCTTATGCCAAGATACTTTCTCTTGCCATTCGTTTGTTTCTTTGTCCATCCATGACTCGTTAGTTGCAACACTTACATATGTAGAACTTTCTTTGATACTAGGATCGGCTCCCATGTTTCCTATGATTACTGTTTTATTATAACTGGGCATAATATTACTCCTTTATTAGATTAGTTACATTAGTATTAAGTACTTCAGAGATTTCAAATAACCTCCGTAGTGAAGGATCGGCACGGCCTGACCTCCAATTATACACACTCATCCGTACCACATCTAACTCTTGTGCTAGATGTGCAGAACTCATGCCTTTTTCAAACATTAAATTCCTAAGATTTTTAGGAAAGCTGCTGAGTTTATATGTTCCATCCATAGAACAGCCTCATTTAGGTAAGATTATTTTAATAATAATATAATTATTATTTTATAATAAATAAATAAATAAATAAATAAATTAAATTATTTATAAAATTGTAGAATAAAACTATTCCATTCTGGATAGAATGAAATGTATGAATATACAATAAGCACTAATAGTATTAGCTTAAGAACACCCACTAGTTTCTCCACATGATACACACTTTAAGCAAGATCCATTCCTCACTAAAGTAAACTGACTACAAGAAGTACATGCTTCCCCTTCATAGCCTTTGACTTTTGCCTCCTCTGCTTTGGAAGGTGTAGTCTTTGGTGTCACCTCAACTGGAACCTTCTCAGTAACAGGTGCTTTCTCTGTTGTTACAGGCAGTATTGGTGGAATGTATTTCTTTTCTTCTATCTGAGCAGGGGGTACGTGAGCCAGATCTTGCCTGTCATCATACCTTACTGCTAACTCCCTAAAGATATAGTCAAGTGGTGACGTACTCATTTTGATGTAGTCACTACCCTGAACCATACCTGAAGGTTCAAACTTTGTAAAAGTAAAAGCTTCAACATATTTTCTTAATGGCACACCATGTTGTAAGCCTAATGAAACTGCAATAGCAAAGCAATTCATCAGGCCACCAAGAGTAGCACCTTCCTTATTCATGTCTAAGAATATCTCTCCTAAGGAACCATCTCCATACTCACCTGTATGTAAGTATATCTTATGTCCTCCTATGTGAGCCTTCTGTGTGAAGCCACGCCTTCTATTAGGCAAAATTTTCCTATCACTATTCATAATTCCCCTTTAGATTTTAGTTCGTATACTTGATCCTGTACTAGGTTCTTACCACCATCAAAGTCCATAGTAGCTATACCTGTTTGTCCACCTCTAGCCTTGGCAACTACAACATCAAGCTCTCCCTTATGTTCTGAAGCTCTGTTATATACTTCATCACGATACAGCATGATTACATTATGTGCTACACGTTCAAGAGCACCACTCTCCCCCAAGTCTGAGGGAAGTGGTATCTTAGATGAACGCTTCTCAACCTCCCTGTTGAGTTGGCATAGTGCCAATACAGCAAGAGCATTTCGTTGAGCCATATTACGTAGGCGTTTTACATAATCCCCCATTGCCTCTGTTAGTGAGATGTGTGAACGCCTGTCATCGAACACGAGTTCATGAAGGTGATCTATTATTATAAATCTATACCCTTCATTAATGCCCCAACTGATTGACCGCAGTACCTCAGAAGGTGTACTAGACTCGTCATCTATAGCTAAGTTATCTCCCCAGCCTTCATTGTGTTGGCTAAACGCTTGTGTCAAGCCATCCCAATCAGACTGTTCCAACGAGAACCCCTCCAGAATCTTGTTGAAGTGGACACCGCTTGTGTGACTGAGCATCTTCTGTGCAATCTCACTCCGATCCATCTCAATAGAAATGAATAGAGTTTTGATTCCTCTACGGGCAGCATCAGCAGCTAAAGCTACAGCAAATGTAGTCTTACCCATAGCAGGTCGTGCCCCTAGTAGGGACAGACTGCCATAGCGAAACCCTTTAATAAATTTCCCAAGAGAATCGAAGGCCATCGGTACGAATAGTTCATCTATTCCTACGGGGCCACGATTTGCTCTTGCTTCTATTTGATTTGTTTCTTCCTGTGCTATATCAAGGAAGGACTTGAAGGGCTTGGATGTTAGTCGTTCAGTTTCACGAAGGTTCTCACCGAGTGTTTCAACAACTGTTGTAACATCCTCACCATCCTTCATCTTATCAGCAGACTTTCTTGTTTCATCTACCGCATGTTGTTTGCGATAGTTATTAACAATTATATCTGTATAATCCTGAAAAGATGTTGCCTTAACTTCTGTGTCAGTAATATCTTTAAGGGTTGTATATAACAGACCCTCATCGTTGAATACTGCACTGGCTTTTTTATTGGATTTAATATGATCAGATAAGGTTACAGAATCGACAAGTTTATTATTATCTTTTAGTTTTAAACATGCTTTATAAATGGTTGCGTACTTTGTATTGGTAAACATCCTACCCATAACAGAAGTACGCACAACTGGTATCATATCTGGATACTTAATACACAACGCTACGATAGATAGTTCTGGATTAATCATGTGCCTCCTCAGTCTGCCTGAGAGTCTTACGTTTAGCTAGTGAAGCCATCTCAATAGGCTTAGCATCATATGTGCCCTGACAAAGTGCATTAAACTCATGACCTTGCTTTGCTAGAACAGTATATGTATCAGTAAAACTTTTCTTTTGGAATTGTAACTCACTGGCACTGAGGCTACCTAAGAAGTTTAAACCTCCTAACCTCCTGACTGATTCGGCTAGAACTGTATCCGAAAAACTTACAGGTCTACCGGGATGTGATTTTAATACTTGAAACAACTGGTTCCATGCCATCAATGCATCATCATATAGATCCTTATGCAATGCTTCAAAGAACTCAGCAGGTACTGGCATTCCTGACTTAACTCTGGTTGATATAAGATTCTGGAATCCTATACGAAGATCATCTTCACTGCATCCACCCAGAGCCTTCTGCCATATGCCAATAAGGAATTGATCTCCATCATCACGCCTTTTCCCATATGCTTCCATGAGATTGATGACCATTTCCTGTATCATTTGTTGTTGCTGGGACATTACTCTCCTCCATTTTGTTGATTATATTACTGCGATGACCTGAGTTTATTCTCATCATCTCGTATGCCTTAATGTATTTGCAGTCAGTAGCATTGGGATGCTTGTATACAAGATTACCCATATCCTTACACCGCATTTTAAATTTATCTCCTGTTGTATTAAACTCCTTGAGTTGATTGGCAAGGAATTCTACAACACTTTCATACGTTGCCATATCGAAGTCCTTACCTGCAGGTTTAAGTGTCATAACTTTTTGAGCACCCTTAACCCATCTCTGTTTCTCAACATTAGATTCAGGTTTAAACTCCTGACCATGAACACGAAGATTAATCTCAGTAAACTTTTTAATCAACGTATCATGGTCATCTGTTATCTTAATAGGCTCCGCTTTTTTAACAGGCTTCAAGAATAGTTTGCTCTCAAAGTTAAGCATGTATAGCTTAGCTAGCTTCTTACCACTATCCTCACTAAAGAATTGGTTTATTGATATGATATGCCCTGCCTCCTCCAGTCGTTCTATTCTTTTCTTAACAACCTTTGGAGTATGAAGTAGATAATCTGAAAGTTCCTGTACTGATACTATAGAACCACCACCNTCTGAGCCATCATGATCAAGGATGAAATACATTAGCAATGAACATGCCAAGGGATCTTTAAGTAGATCCCTCGACATCTGATCGCCAACACCTAAGTTGTTGTTGATCTTAATCATGCACCTCCTTTAGATGCAGCAGCTTTGGCTGCGTCCTGAGATTTTTTGAATGCAGAAAAGGATTCAGTGATGCACTTGTAAAGTGTACCATATTCACTCTTCTTATATGACCAATCCTTAGTCCACTCACGACCTTCCTTAGCTAGAGCCTTAGCCTCAGCCTCACTCTTGCACATGGAAACTCGTTTGTTTAAATCAACTAGGTACTCCTGTTCTTTCTCAGCAGACTCCATTACAATTTCCTTCTCAAGTTCATCTATATCAATATCAATAGACTCCTCTTCCTTAGGTTTCTTGCCAGTGATAGAAGCAAGTTGCTCAGGTGTAGCATTCTTGGTAAGCGTAGTGGAAGCATAGTCACTAGCTATATCAACACCAGACTTCTCATCTTCCACCTTTTTCTTAGCGGCATCGGTTACTATATCTATAACCTGATTCATNTCCGCTTCCTTCTCCTTAGCAAGTTGGACTTCAAATGCTGAAGCAATACCATGTTCAGTACCAATTCCCAGAGTACCTAAGGCACGGCCTATAGCTGAAGTCTCACAGTTCTCTACGAATGAAGTCATATTAACTCGTGACTTCTTATCCGCTTGAAATTCATGGGCATGACCAGTAGATCTAACCCTACTAGTTTCATCTTCAACCCATGCTTTAATAATAACTACACCAGATTCCAGATCAACATTCTCAATCGTTGTATGTATTGACCAGTCAGCATGTAGTTCCCAGAAGTGTTTGATGCGTTCACTTACATCAACATAATCCTTCTGCCCTATCTTTGTTGTTTTAATTTTCTTCATGTTCCTCCTATGTCATAATGTTAAACTTACTAAATTTACCAGTCGCCTCATCTACAAGATGAACCAACTCACGCTTTTCTAATTCCTTTATTAGTTCCTTCTTACTGAAGGAAGGATACTCACTTATAAAGCAGACACCAGCTATCTTCCTGTGCCCACCCTTACCCATCCTTTCTTGTAGGATGTTTTTTATCTGAGACTTTTCTTTCTTAGCATCAGTCTCTATATTTGTTAACTCCTTATACCTATCACGCATCTGTTCTTCTTCCTGCGTAGNTTCTCTTTCATCAGTCCCATAGTCTGCCTTGGTTGGATACTGATTTTTAACTGAGTCAGTATCATCCTTTAAGCCAGTAGGCTCTGGGATAATCTTATCATTGAACATATCTATGAATTCCTTTTCTTTAATAAGTAACCTTTCCATATGCTCAAGTCTTTCCTCACGAGTTACCTCTATAAGTATAGGCTCATGATGTATGTGGTAAGCTATCACATATATAATCCCCTTGAAGTACTCACCTTCATTAGGACACCCTTTAAACTGAGTGAAGTGCAGGTAATGATCACCTTGTGTAAGCCAGTCATCTGCAACGATGCCCTTCTTAGCAAGATCAATTTTGGGTTTACTCTGCGTAGTCTTTACTTCTATTATATATGGCTCCGCTTGGTCAGTTACTCCATCAAAGTTTGCTATCATAAATGGATGCTCTTTGTTGAGAAGCATGTAGTTAGGCTTAGTAATACCAACGCCTAGCATCTGACTTGCTTCATCTAAGAAGATAGGTTCAAGTGTATTGCCACGCTGTACATTAATCTTACCGGACAGATCAGGATACTCTTCAAGTCCCAGCTTCCTCCTCATGAGGGAGTAACCTCCCCCATAAGATGATGTACCATTAATAGCAGGTGCTTCACTACCCCCAATGAAAGCTCCAAGGGAGTAGCGAGTTCTTATATCCTGCCATTCTTCTTTATCAAAGTCGTGTAATATTATTGACATATATACCTTATATTTGTAGGTGTGTTATCTTCCCATAGTTTGGGATTAAATCATTTGCATACAGAACTTCTGGTTTTGTTACCGACATCCATAGTACTGGGTGGTCAGGCTCAGGTGGGAACCAGTCATACATATCAGTCATTACTATGTAGCAGGAAGGATCTATAAGACTATCATCCTCTAATTCCTTAGCCTTTTTAAATACTGTATCAAAACATGTACCGCCAGATGAGTGACGCTTATAAATTAAATCATCTCCCGGCTCAAAGTATTCTATGTGTGATACACTTGTTGTGAAGTGCATAAGAACAACTCGATCAAAGGTAACTAATCCTTGTTGATTGAGTTCATCTATGTTGGTAAGGCATGCTTGGTTTTCTTCCTCGTTCATAGACCCAGACTCATCATTCATTATGACTATATCCTTGAGTCCATATGATCCCTTGGAAGGCAACCAGAATCCCTGTTGCAACCACTTCTTGTGTGGCCTGTTCCAATTCTTGAAGGTCTTAACCTTCTCAGTAAGGAACTCTTGTAGTGCATCCTCCCAATCAACCACTTCTATATTGGCAGGTTCAAGCACACCATTGATTGATACTGGAGGTTGATCACCAGATATTTTATTGTGAGCAAACTCTCCATGTGCTATAGCTTCCTCAATCTCGGCTTCAAGTTGCTCTATATCTGCAGGTGTAATGCTGACAGTGGGATTATCTTCATCATCAGCATCACCGAATGCTTCGGGATCACTACCATCGTAGTCCTCCACCCATCCATAGCTTGCAGCAATCTCCATTTCTTTTTCAAGACGAGTATCTTCAGGTGTATCTTGCCCACCCTCACTGCTGTCATCGGAGTCGCCATCTCCCTGCTTAGCTTCCTGTTCTTCCTCATCTTTGTCGGGATCTTCACCCTTAGGATCAGGCTTGGAATTCTCAAGCAGGTCATTGTATATGGCATCGGATGACATGAGCATGCCGTTGTACTTCACGTCATATAAACAATCCTTAGGCATCTGCCCTACACCCATCAAGTCGAGGTAGGAATTAACCTGATAGTCAGTTGCTACATTCCATAGCTTCTGACATCTACCCTTACGCCTAGTCATATGTTTGAATGCTACATGTGCTACCTCATGTGCAATAACATGAACAAGTTCAAGGAGTGGTTGTTGCACCACCCACTCTGGATTGTAGATGATACAAGTACCATCAGTTGCCATCGCTTGCACCTTATATGATTGCTTAGGTGGAAGCTTCTCCAAGAGAGGTATACCTAGTACAGGTATCTTACGTACTAGGTAGGTTTGTGCCTCTACATACCTCCGCTTGGCACGTTGCTCCATAAATGATCTATCTACATTTGTATACCCTGAGTTAGGATCATCATACTTAGACTGCCCCTTAGGTTTTGGAGTCATGTTGCCTCCTGTTTTTTAACATCAGCATATGCATCTAACTTCTTTGCTAGTTCATCTGCCTCCTGTTTAGTACGTTGCCTAACAGCCTCGTCCTTAAGACTATCCTTATCAAGATTGCCTTGATCCATCAGTGACATTGCTACCTGAGATGCTATGTCAGATAGTGTATCATCAGAAGTGAAGTCAATAGCAGGTAGATTGATAGCATGTTTATATAGATCAGCTAAAGTCTTATCATGCAAGACCTTATCGTTATCTATGCTGTCATGTATATGCTGTACTTTCTCCGACAGTCCGGCAATCAGTCTCATGACACTGTTTT
>PBPE01000029.1 GCA_002724585.1 Dehalococcoidia bacterium
TACTGATTCCCCTGCCAGAGCCAATCTAAAGGCTAGCCCTTTACCCTCTTCACCAGTTCCACCCAAAAAACCTAGCATTCTTTTTCTCCGCTACTAATTAGTGATGTAAATATACCATCAACCTAAAGCTATTACCTTGAAACCCTATATCCAAGCACAATTTAGGTAACTATCTAGAGTTATATGAGGTCATATCAGGGTATATCAAGCCAAATGTCACCGTAAAAGAAACCGTAAAATCCAACTTCTATATATCAAGAAATAAATAATTCCGATCCCCTAAGTAAATAAAGGTACCCCTTGATTAAAAAATATCTTCAAGGGTCAGCATTGTTAGAGATTGCTGACATATTTATACTGACGCAATATATGGACGCGAAATATTAAACATATTAAGGGGTCAGCTTTGAATTATGTTCTATATCATAAGAATTGCAATGACGGTTTTGGGGCTGCCTGGGTAGCTTGGCAGGCATTGGGTTACCAAGCGAAGTACATTGCGGTTCAGCATGGCGATTTGCCACCGGATATACCGGATGGTTCTATAGTAACCATCGTAGATTTTGCCTACTCTCGAGACGTACTGTTGGATATGTACGAGCGAATGGAAAGTCTGTGGGTTTTAGACCATCACAAGACTGCCGCCCAAGATTTAACCGGTTTGGAATTTACCACATTCGACATGGACAAAAGTGGTGCAATGTTAGCGTGGGAGTATTGGTTCTCTGGTCAATCACCTCCGCTGTTGATCCAATACATACAAGACAAGGATTTATGGTTGTTCCAACTGGAGAATAGTGCCGAAGTCACTGCAGCATTGAGCTCTTATCCAAAGGATTTTGACGTTTGGAATACTCTTTCCGTTGATGGAATGGCTAAGGAGGGAATGGCAATTCAACGCGCAATCAATATTAAGGTATTGGAACATGTAGAAATGGCAACAATCCGAAACGTTGCTGGATATCAAGTTCCCGTAGTTAACGCCACCTGCTATACAAGCGAAATCGGAAGTCAATTAAATGCCAATTTCCCTGACAGTCCATTCTCAGCGATGTATTTTGATTTGGCTGATGGTAATCGTAAGTGGAGTTTAAGGTCCAGAGGCGAATTTGATGTTAGTGCAGTTGCTCAGAAGTTTGGTGGGGGAGGGCATAAAAATTCTGCTGGGTATATTGAATTAATGAAATAAATATAATTACTTGCTGATTAATATACTAACTACCCTATTGTTAGTATAAATTTACGGTGTAGATATACCACCATCTCAGTGTTCTGAGCCTGTAGGATATGATTGTGCTAAAATAATTTTGCTCGACTCATCTAAGCTAGGTTTAACGATATGATCCTCTTTTCAAAACAATTCTTAACTCACCAAGCACTACGCAGGCCAAAATGCTAGAAAAACGGCTTTTAGCTTGCTTTGCCCATCCTGACGATGAGGCATTTCCCATTGGAGGCTCTTTAGCAGCACACTCATCCAGAGGAGTCAACATTAGGTTAATAACGGCAACGTCGGGGGAGGAAGGCGAGATACGATCCCCTGATTTAGAGATACCTGACGGGCTGGGAGCACTACGAAGAGATGAGCTGGGTTGTTCTGTGCGCACACTTGGAATACAGAGTTATTCCGTTCTAGGATATCGAGATTCAGGGATGGTGGGTACCGCTGCTAACAATCGCCCTGAAGCATTCATAAATATATCAGAACAAGAAATCGTTAGAATTCTAGTTAGAGAGATCAGAATGTTTAAACCCCAGGTCGTGCTCACATTTGAGCCAGGCGGACTATATGGACATCCAGATCATATCGCCATATGCAAACACGCGACCAAAGCCTTTCACACGTCTAATGACGCTTCTGCCTACCCAGAACAAATATCGGAAGGGCTGNAATGCATTNCAGCCAGACCGACTATATTATAGTGCCCGCCCTCAAGGATTCCGCACATCAATGGCATTAAAACTCCNAGCAGCCGGCATAGATTTCCCAATGCCTAACATCGAACGTGCGAATGACGGCATTCACCCATCTGAAATTCATTTAGAAGTAGACGTATCCGACCAGCTAGATGAGAAAATGGGATCTATTCTATGCCATAAAAGCCAAGTTGCTCCTAATTGGCCATACAACAAGGTCCCCAGGTCTGTAGCTGCCGATATCCTAGGTAGAGAACATTACATTAGAGCATGGCCGGAACTTAAAAATGAAGAAACACTAACCGGCGATTTTTTTGAAGGCCTGAGGGGTTAAAGCACCCTACTAATGTTCAAAATCAGGTAGAGATCCCACAAATGATCCCTACCTGAGATCAATAACCTAATTAAGAAAATCCTTGATCCAAGAATCATAATCGGCTTTTCTGGTAAGCTGCCCCATCAACTCAGCAGATGCCAGTGTACCCTGTAAGTCTGCCGGAGCAACCCCCTCCCTCAAAGCCTTCAAAGTATCATATACCGCTTTTACAGCAGCTTGAAACGGCAAATGACCTTGAAGAGCGACACGGACCCCATGAGATCCTAAGAATCCAAGATCAGCTAGCTCTCCGCCAGCTCCGCCGAGCAACAGAGGAATCTTAGCTTCAGAACTTACTGCTTCAATTTCTGCCCTAGTTTGAGCGCCCGCCAAGAAAACTGCGTCGACCCCAGCTTCCTGATAAGCTTTAACACGACGAATAGCTTCAGGTATCCCTCCTACCCTTAATGCGCTGGTCCGACCAGCTATGACTAAAGAAGGATCTTGACGACCAGATAATGCCGCTTTCATTTTACCTACACCCTCTTCGACAGAAATCAACTGTCCTTCACCAGGGCCTCCAAAACTCAATGGCAGCAATGTGTCCTCTATGGTGAGACATGAAACTCCAGCTGTCTCCAATTCCTCAACAGTTCGCCTGACATTTAGTGCATTACCATAGCCGTGGTCAGCGTCAACCATCAGGCTTAAATTACCTGCGCGGCAGATCCTGTGGATTTGCTGCGCGAACTCAGATAAGGTTAAAACTATTAGGTCTGGAGCACCCAGAACCGTACCCGAAGCAATAGATCCTGCAAACATACCAATCTCGAATCCCACGTCTTCGGCCGCTCTAGCGGAAATAGGATCAAAGACGGACCCTGGATGCACACATTTATCCCCTTCCAATATTGCCCTGTACCTTAGCCGTCGGTCAGTTAAATTCATAATTCTCCTTTTATCGGTGTTCCAAATACTTACATTCGATAGTGATTTCCGATTGTCTCTATGCCCGTGCTGAACTATACTACCGCCCAACAAGACAGGCAAGGATCAACTCACTTAGCTAGATTAAAATATGATCAACGAAACACCTGTATACGGAGTCGATTTTAGCGGCGCGAAGACAGACAAAAACACCTGGATAGCATCAGGCACGTATACCGGCCAAAATATTAACCTCGATTCGGTTAATCCTATCACCCGGCGTGACTTGATCAGTTTTTTAAAGATTGTGCCTAGTCATAGCGTAGTCTCTTTGGATTTCCCATTCTCTCTGCCCATTGATTTTCTGAAATCCTGGGCTCCTCAAGCAATAACAATGCAGGACGTGTGGGACGTAACTGCCCACAAGAGCTTAAAAGACTTCATACTCGCCAGAGACACTTTTGTTGAAAAGCACGGCGAAGTGAAAAGAAAGGGAGATTCTCATTTTCCAGAGTCTTATTCGTGTTTGCACAAATCCAATCCGAACATGTTGCCTATGACATATTATGGGATGCAGCTATTGGCAGAATTGCATGAAACAGGATTCAACACGCCTCCTTTAACCGCTTCAACTACTCAGTGTCCAACCCTGTTAGAAGCTATGCCAGGAGCTGCATTAAGAGCATTTGATTTACCATATAAAGGATACAAGAATGGCTCCCAAGCTATGTTTCTCCGAAAACTTATTTTGGAGAAACTAATGATGCGGTTCAATCTAATTATTAGCTATGACATACTGACCTCTGAAATAATCATCTCCAATCATGATTGCCTGGATTCCATCATAGCTATGATTGTGTCGGTTTTATGGGCCGAATCTCCGGAACTGTTTTTGCATCCTAGTAACAACGACCAAACCGAGGTTGCCCGCGCCCAGCTAGAAGGCTGGCTATACGCTCCAAAAAGGATAAACAAATGACGCATGTATTGTTTGACCAATGACTATCAATTAATATTGGAGGCAGACACATAACCCACCCAGAGGTTCCAGATGGACCATGACTAGGAGTAATCGTGATAAGAAGCTATCAAGGTAAAACACCCAAAATTCATCCCACAGCATGGGTCAGC
The DNA here is from genome assembly GCA_002724585.1 of Dehalococcoidia bacterium. Taxonomy (GTDB): domain Bacteria; phylum Chloroflexota; class Dehalococcoidia; order Lucifugimonadales; family UBA3495; genus UBA3495. The sequence goes on from PBPE01000029.1 coordinate 4,292, forward strand.
GAAGCGGCTTACGTGGTGGGCGACGTTGAAATAGGAGAATATTCAAGTGTGTGGCCCGGTACTGTCATTAGAGGAGATACTATCAAGATCACACTCGGCAAGTATGTTGATATTCAGGATAACTGTGTATTGCATGCCGATAGCGATGCACTATACGAGGATTACGTGAGCTTGGGTCACGGCGTTACATCCCATGCGAAACATATAAAAACCAACTGCTTGATCGGAAACGGTGCCACGTTAAACGATGGAGTTATTCTTGGAGAACTATCTATAGTGGCTAGCGGAGCCGTTGTCTTAGAAAACAAGGAATTCCCTCCCAAATCATTTGTAGTCGGAATACCAGCAGCAGCGCGCGAACAGCAAACTACTGAAGATCATCACCAAAGGATAAAAAGGACCGCAGAAAATTACGCACGTAAAGCCCAATTATTCAAAGAAGACGGACTCGGTGGTACCGAGATAAATCAATAAGCCGGACCAAAAATGCTCAAGCGGAGGAGAAATGGTACAGATAGTTCGCGTCTACTCTGGCTCAGATGGTGAATCGCACTTTGAAGACCTAACACCTGACCAATTCAATTCTATTGCCAACAGGATTGGTGAAGGCGACATTACCCTCAATCAGAGATCATCACCATCAGAATCGGATTACCATAATGCTCCGCGTCTCCAATACGTGGTTAACCTGTCCGGTGTAGCAGAATTTGAGGTGGCCGATGGCACAAAGAAACGGCTTCATCCGGGCGATATATTAGTTGCAGAAGATCTTGAAGGGCATGGGCACATAGCCAGAAGCATAGGAACAGAGCCACGAATTTCGTTAGCAGTGCCATTAAAGCAGGCATCGTAATTCTTATGTTGCTCTTTCTCTAACTTAGTCGTACAATTTTCGGGCAATCCACTTTAGGAGTTAACGATGGCAGAAGCAAAAGGTCCCTTAGATGGAATCAGAGTTCTTGACCTAGGAAGGCATCAGGCGGGGCCGCGATGTGCACAGGTTCTTGCCCGTATGGGAGCAGAAGTTATTAAACTCGAGCGCCTAGGCGGGGAAGAAACAAGGTACCACGCCCCTTGGGTACGGAAGCAAAGTGCTTATTGGGTTCAATACAACAGCGGGAAAAAGAGCCTCAGTATCGACNTGCGAAAAGAAGAAGGCAAAGAAATCCTGAGGGAGCTAGTCAAGGTCTCTGACGTACTAGTGCAGAATTTCAGGCCAGGGACTATTGCAGCGATGGGATTTGGCTACGACGTCCTTAAAGAGCTAAACCCAAGGATGATCATGGTTAACGTATCAGCTTACGGGCAATTTGGACCATATCGTGACCAAATTGGATACGACCCTGTTGGGCAGGTGATGTCTGGAATAGCCATGGTTACCGGACCAGAAGGCTCTCCTCCGATTAGAGCAGGAGTCCCGATCATCGACAGGACAACAGCACTACACTCAGCCATTGGCGCGCTCGCTGCATTGCACGAACGGGAAACATCTGGAGAAGGCCAATCTATTGACTGTTGTCTAGCAGACACTGGATATAGCTATACAGAAATTCCTATAACCGCATATCACGGCGCCCAGATTGAGCCCGTTCGAGGGGGATCTGAAAATGCCCCACCAAGTGGAACTTACCCTTGTAAAGATGGCTGGGTGCTGGTATCAGCGGGAGACCAACACCACTGGTACAGGGTNTGTAACGCNTTGGGCAGACCTGAGTGGCTAGAAGATCCTCGTTTCATGACTAGGCAAGACAGAGGAACAAACAGACAGCCAATTCTGGACCGACTCAATGAACTCCTTTCAGATCTAACAATGAAAGAAGCAATCGCACATTTCACCCAACACGATATAACAGCTGCCCCTGTAAACACTATCGCACAAGCAGCAGCAGACCCACATCCATGGGAACGCCGAGCCATGGTAGAGGTACCAGATTTCTTGGCAGGATCAATTGCAGTATCTGGTGATTTCTGGCATTTCAGTAGAACCCCTGCAGTCGTTGGAACAACCCCTCAGGTCGGAGAGCACAATGAGGACGTTCTAGGCGGTATCCTTGGATTATCAGATGAGCGTATATCTGAGCTATACGAAGCCAATGTTATAAGCACTAGGCATGAATACGACGAAGTACCTGGGTAACTTAAAGCACGTTTCGAAAAAGGGCTCTAATAATAGAGCCCTTTTTCTTTTTTATCAGTACGTCCACATCATTCTTTGCAATTCATCAGGATCATTCGTAACACTTAAGCCAAGCATCAACAATATTCTGGCTTTCTTTGGTGTCAAATTATCAGCCACTAGATAGCCCTGCTCAGAAAATTTACGATTCTTGATTATCCTGCCATTTCCAGTCTGAGTTGCAATGACAACTTTCACACCAGCATCTTGTGCTGCTATTAATCCCTCCATGAAGGCCCTGGGGGAGCCCCCGCTNCCNAGGCCGGCCGCCACAATTCCAGAAACTCCAGCATCAACCAAACTACGAATTACCAGATCATCTGCACCAGAATACGCATACGCTATGTCCACTCTTGGTAAATTCGTAGTGGTTGAAACATCAAATTCTGTATCAACAGTATGGGCCTTTGTAGGGGTTCTATAAAAAACAACTTCACCATCAGAGTCAGCATACCCTAAGCAGCCTAGCTCATACGACTTGAAGGTTTCTAGTCTATAACTATTAGTCTTGGTTACGTCACGCGAAGCCTGTATAGCGTTATTGAGCACACTCAAGACTCCGTGACCGAAGGAATTACCAGATGCTGCCACTCGAACGCAATCAACCAGATTAATATCTGCGTCGGTACCAAGGCCAGTCGGAGGCCTCATAGCCCCTGTAATTACAACGGGCTTCCGACTTTTTACAGTAAGATTAAGGAAATAAGCAGTCTCTTCCAATGTCGCTGTACCATGTGTAATAGCAACACCTGCAGCATCGGGATCTTCGCTGAAGATCTTGTTTATCCGTTGGGCTAATTGTAACCAATGAACTGGAGCGACTTCCGTACTACCGACATTTATCAATTGTTCAATAACAACATCAGCAAATTCATTAATCTCGGGAACATTATTCGCCATTTCCTCTATTGTCAGGTGTTTATCAGCGTAGCTGTAGTCGACATAGTCCATCCTAGAGTCACCAATAAACGATATACTCCCACCAGTACCTATCAAGTAGATTTTGGGTTTAGTGTTAATAGTCATCTTCCTACTCCAAACATGCAACAGTCATAAATATGCGTGACACAAGTATACTCCATGTCAAATTCAGCCATTTTGCATTTTAAACAAAGCGGCATTAAGATATAAATCAGAGTTAATATCACATTACAAAATTTCGCCATGAGGGTTACATGCTAAAACAACCTTGGATGAAAAATAGCTTCGTATATCTCCTGATAACTATTGGCGCTATTGTGGTGTTCTATACTCTTGCCCCAGCATTAGACAACACTACCGAAATATCCATCACTGAAGTCATTACAAAAGCCCAGAACCAAGAAATCGGAGAGATCATAGTCCAAGGAGAAAAATTGACTATTGTTCCTCGGATAACTGAGACAGGGCTTGGTTTGAAATTCACAAGCCGTATGAGCGAACAAACCGACATAGTCAGCCTATTGACTGAAAATAACGTTGCTATAGGACCGACTGGTGTGCAGGTCACGTTTAAAGGTTCGGGTGGGTTTGGAAGTATCTTTGGAATATTATTGAATTTCCTGCCACTCATATTTTTTGGCGGACTGATCCTATTCATGATGCGCCAAGCACAAGGTAGCAATAATCAAACGATGAGTTTTGGCAGAAGTCGTGCCAAGATGATGAGTTTTGACAAACCAACAGTTACTTTCAATGATGTCGCAGGTGTAGAAGAGGCAAAAACTGAACTGGAAGAGGTAGTGGAATTCCTAAAATACCCAGAAAGATTCCTTTCTCTAGGAGCTAGAATACCCAAGGGAGTCCTGTTAGTAGGACAGCCTGGTACGGGCAAAACGCTACTAGCCAGGGCCGTAGCTGGAGAGGCAGGGGTGCCCTTTTTCCATATCAGCGGCAGCGAATTCGTCGAGATGTTTGTAGGAGTCGGAGCTGCTCGTGTTCGAGATCTATTCGAACAGGCTAAAAGAAATGCCCCATGCATAATATTCGTGGATGAGATTGACGCAGTGGGAAGACACAGGGGAGCAGGCCTAGGCGGCGGTCATGACGAACGAGAACAAACATTGAATCAGATACTGGTAGAAATGGATGGGTTTGAAACAAACACCAATATAATCGTTGTAGCCGCAACAAACCGCCCTGACATATTGGACCCAGCATTGCTTCGCCCTGGTCGCTTTGACAGAAGGGTAACCCTAGACTTGCCTGATGTCGTGGGCAGGCAGGCTATTTTGAATGTACATTCCAAAGGAAAACCGATATCTCCTGAAGTCCGGTTAGACACATTAGCAAAAGAGACACCCGGATTTAGCGGGGCAGATTTATCCAACCTAGTCAATGAGGCGGCCTTGCTGGCTGCTCGCAAAAACCAGAAGAGTATCAATATGCCCGAATTTGAGGAGGCTGTTGAGCGAGTAATAGCAGGACCTGAACGGAAAAGCCGTGTTATCAACGAACGCGAAAAGGAAATGACTGCGTATCATGAGGCAGGGCACGCCTTGGTAGCCTGGTCATTACCTCATGCAGACAAGGTACATAAGATATCAATCGTCGCTAGAGGAGCAATGGGCGGTCACACTACCTTGCTACCTGAAGAAGATCGCTATTTATGGACCAAGAACCAATTTGAAGACATGATCGCTGTAACCATGGGTGGTCGAATAGCTGAAGAGTTAATCTTTGACGAAGTAACAACGGGCGCTAGTAACGATATCGAAAAAGCCACTAAAATAGCCCTTGGTATGGTCAAACGATATGGAATGAGTAAAGCATTAGGTCCTCGTACCTTCGGTAAGCGTGAGGAATTGGTGTTCTTGGGCCGTGAAATGAACGAGGAAAGAGATTATGGCGATCACATCGCCGAAGAGATCGATCATGAAGTTCAGAGGTTAATTACAGAAGGATATCAAGAAGCACAACAGATACTAATCGACAACAAAGCAAAGTTAGTCCAAATAGCCGAGTATTTGATCGTCCATGAAGCTATATCTGGAGATGAAATTACTAAATTGTTTGAAGACGGCTTAGCTGATGAGGGCGACCAAGAAAATCCCGCAACGCCTCCACAAACGCCTTCTCCTTCTACTCAGCCAAACTTAGGCGGTGGATTTCCACACCCTGCTCCTTCACTGTCAGCAGATCATAGTGGGAGTCCAGAAAACAATTAATTTGGGTCTTCTGATGCTTCCAAAGGGAGTTGTCTGTAATAAATTCCCCATTGCTGCATTAAATCTTGAACACCGGGATTCTCCATAGAAGTTAACTCTCTGAAAAACCCCGCTAACGCATGAGAAGGCACTTGCTCCCTGGAACACACCCAGCTCCGCTCAGCAGGAACAACATAAATAAGCCCACTTTGATGAGGACAAGTCACTTGTATTCGAGACATATCGTCCCCAATATTAATAGTCAAGCCATTATCATTCATAAGTATCCCTCAATCTAGGATTACTGCCATTATATTCAGGTACAGAGCGACTTACAAAGAAATCCGCGATTTTCCATTGCAAAAACGGGGAATAATAAACAGAGATAGTGTTACAATCAGATTACAAGAACCTAAAATCCTCAATTTAGGTGATTTGGGACAAGAATAAAGAAAAAAGGACAATAACATGTACCCACCTGGTGGTCAGCGTCAACCAGAAATCAACTTTGATCAAATCATAGGCCGATTTGCAGATGGTCTAAATAAGATTTCCCAACGTTTCGGTGGCGGCGGAATAGGCATCATAATCGTTGGTGTAATAGCCATAATAGTAGCAATTTGGATGGGGTCAGGTGTCTACACCGTAGGACCAGGCCAGAATGCCGCACTTCGTTTATTCGGAGCGGTTCAGGGCGCTCCCGTAACACAAGAAGGCCTGCACTGGTGGTGGCCTACTCCCATAGGAAAGAAGGACGTCATATTAGTTACTGAAACACGACGTATGGAACTAGGCTTCCGGAGTAACGTGGGAGGAGCATCAAGTGCTTTTCCTAATGAAGCCCTGATGATATCAGGGGATTTAAACATCGTAGACGTCCAGATGGTAGTTCAATACACCATCAAGAATTTGAACGATTTCTTGTTCAAAGTAGACGACCCGGGCGAGGAAACACGAAATATCGAACCAGGTAGACCCGATGGGCGTACGTTAAAGGACGCAGCTGAAGCCTCAATTCGCCTAGTGGTTGGTCAACGATCCATCGATGACGTTCTTGTCAGAAACCGTGAAGAGGTAGAAGGTAAGACCAAGATCATATTACAAGAGATACTCGATAATTACTCTTCAGGTATAAATGTCGAAGCAGTCCAGCTACAAGATGTTAAAGCACCCGAAGAAGTTAGAGACGCATTTGACGACGTTCTTAGAGCCAGACAAGAACGCGACACTCGAATCAACCAAGCACGAGCGTATGAAGCCGATATTATTCCACGGGCTGAAGGTGACGCCGAGCGAATCAAAGAAGGCGCCGAAGCATTTAGGCAAGCCAGAATAGCACGAGCTAAGGGTGAAGCCGACAGATTTAATGCCGTCCTTGAAGAATATCTCAAGTCAACAGACGTAACCAGGCAAAGGCTATATCTAGAAGCAATGGAGGAAATATTGCCTGGCATCACAAAGATCATAGTTTCCCCTGATGCGGAATCAGTTTTAGTATTGGGTAACGACGGGGGCATGATTCCAGTCCCAATAGGACCGTCACCTTAAAACTTGGAAATGGATAGAAAAAATAATATAGAGGCCCCTAAATGAGAAAATTAGTCGTATTAATAATATTAGTGGTAGCCAGCCTTATAGTTATACGTCAAGCACTATACATAGTGGATGAAACCGAACAGGTGATAATTACGCGATTTGGAGAAGTTAAATCCGTTGTAACTAATCCTGGTCTGAACGCTAAAATACCGTTCATCGATGTAACGACTGTGTTCGACAAGCGAATATTGCGTATAGACGCACCACCAGCTGCTTTACCCGATAAAGAGAAACAAAATCTGATTATTGACTCCTATGCACGATATAAAATAGTAGATCCAGTACAATTCCGAAAAACCCTACAAACGGAAAACAATGCCAGAAGTCGCCTTGGAGACATCGTTACATCTACGCTGCGTGATCGCGTAGCACTAAGAGATAGATTTGAAATTGTTGGAGCAGAACCTACAATAGACGACCAAGGAAACCCCATTGTTGACGACGAGGGGCTGCCTGTCGTAGAAGGTCGTGAAACGCGTTCAGCAATATTGGCAGAAGTACTTGAAGGCGTCAGAACTAGGGTTCAAGAACAAAACTTTGGCATAGAAATCACAGACGTTAGAATAAAACGGGCTGATTTTCCAGACTCTGTTACAGCCAGTATATTTACCAGAATGAGAGCTGAACGTAATAGAATAGCAACACGATTCAGAGCTGAAGGTGAAGAAGAGGATCTGAAGATTCGGGCGGTGGCAAATAAGGACAAAGACATCATACTAGCTGAAGCAGATCAAAAAGGTAACCAAATAAGAGGTGAAGGTGAAGCTAAAGCTATTAGTATCTTGGCAGAAGCACTGAATAAAGATCCTGACTTCTTTTCATTCCAAAGAAGTCTTGAAGCGTACCAAAACTTCATTAGTGGCCAAGATACAATAGTATTTTCGTCAGATGCGCCTTTGTTCCAATTCCTAGGGACACCAACGACAAAATAATCGCTATAAGGCGTATATAAACAAAAAGACCTGCAGTCTAGACTGCAGGTCTTTTTGTTTATATACGCCTTGATAAATATCAATACATTGACTCACTTACATGTTTCACAGTACATTTAGCGCATTAACACATACTTGAACCGAAATCTGGAGACTTTATGAAACTCCATGAATACCAAGCCAAAGAAATTTTCTCTAGATATGGAATACTAGTCCCAAATAGTAAAGTCGCATACACCGACGAAGAAGCTCGAGATATAACCAATAAAATGGGCGGGCGGGCGGCCGTAAAAGCCCAAGTCCATGCAGGAGGAAGAGGTAAGGCAGGTGGGGTGAAAATTTGCCAAACTCCTGAAGAGGCGTACACATTCGCAAAATCAATCCTCGGAAAATATCTAGTGACGCCCCAAACAGATAATCAAGGTGTTCCTGTAAATTCTCTTCTGATCGAAGAATTGGCCGAAATAGAATCTGAAATATACATCGCGATTACAATAGACAGGGACGCCAGATCCACTGTTATGATCACTAGCCCCGCGGGCGGAAGTGATATTGAAGAGGTAGCCAACGCTACACCAGAAATCATATTTTCTGAGCCTATTGAACCGGTACTAGGATTAATGCCTTTTCAAACCCGTAGGATGACACGACAGCTTGGAATCGAAGGATCGGCGGCAAGAGATATCGCTAAACTCATGATATCTCTATATCAAATCTATTTGGATAATGATTGTTCACTACTTGAAATAAATCCGCTTATTATCACCAAGGACCAAAAAGTAGTCGCGCTAGACGCCAAATTAGACATAGAAGACGATGCATTATTCCGGCATAAGGACCTACAGGATCTGAGAGATCGTTCACAAGAAGACCAACTGGAAGCGTCCGCTTCTGACCAAGATATTGCCTACGTTAATCTTGATGGCGATACCGGTTGTCTTGTCAATGGAGCCGGACTTGCAATGGCAACATTAGACGTTGCAAACGCTGCTGGAGCAGCACCTGCTAATTTCCTTGATGTAGGCGGAGGTGCGACGGACGAAAAAGTTGCCGAGGCCGTGAGCATCATATTATCTGATCCAAAGGTAAAACGTGTATTGGTAAACGTATTCGGTGGAATCCTACGCTGCGATGTCGCTGCCAGAGGCACTGTATTAGCCTACAAGCGCAATAATTGCACCTTACCCTTGATAGTACGGATGCTGGGAACGAATCTAGAAGAAGGCAAAGAGATATTGAGAAACTCCGGACTTAATGTGATTTTTGCCGATACCTTAACAGAGGCAGCCAAAGCAATCAGCGAATCTTGATAAATCCATCCACTAGAGGTCAATTATGGGCATATTACTAGACGAACATTCTAGAATTTTAGTCCAAGGTATAACCGGCACCGAGGGCAGTTTTCATGCAAAAGCTTGCAAAGCCTATGGGACTAACGTGGTTGCAGGGGTAACCCCTGGCAAAGGTGGTCAGGTTTTCGACGACGATATACCAGTATTTGATTCAGTTGAACAAGCTGTTAAAGAAACCGCTGCAAATGTATCATTGATTTTCGTACCTCCACCATTTGCGGCAGATGCAATAACGGAATCTATTGACGCAGAGATTCCTCTGATTGCTTGTATAACCGAAGGAATACCTGTCCATGACATGATCAAGGTACGTCGTCACGTTGATCGTAGTCCTGTGCGGCTTATAGGACCCAATTGCCCAGGTATGATAAATCCGGCGGCACATTGCAAAGTGGGTATAATGCCTGGGGCTATACACCTGCCGGGTCGTGTAGGAGTAGTCTCCAGAAGCGGAACGCTAACATATGAAGCGGTTGGCCAACTCACCAGCCTGGGTATAGGGCAGTCGAGTTGCGTTGGAATTGGAGGAGATCCAATTATTGGCACAAGTTTTGCTGAAGTACTGCAACTATATGATGAAGATCCAGAAACAGACATGGTCGTCTTCATCGGTGAAATTGGTGGCTCTATGGAACAACAAGCAGCCGAATACATAAAAAATCATATGCAGAAGCCTGTCTGTGCACTGATCGTCGGTGCCTCAGCCCCTCCTGGAAAGCGTATGGGCCATGCAGGAGCTATTATTACGGGGCACAGCGCAACCAGTGAGTCTAAAACCGCTGCCCTGAAAGACGCAGGGGTGACCATTATACCGTCGCCTGCTGATATAGGAACTACCGCACAGAACATTCTAGAGCAAATCAACTAACCATCTTGTAATCGGGTCCTGTGACGATTATCAATTACTTGTAGTCTAGTTCGGAATTGCGTCTGATTTCGATATTTAGCATGTACAACTGACTCTACCATAAGCTGAATACCCGAAAAGTAATCACTTTTGTGTATGAACTCAGCGCCTATTTGCCCGTCTTCTGTCCCATTGTGGTAATTCCCAAGAGGAAACGCTATACCTGTAGCCAAATAACCATATAAAAGAAAAGCACTTGCTTCGCATGTCCCGCCACTCATCAGTTGTCTCTGAACAAGAAATTCTGGATCTTGTTTTTGAAGTTCTTCTTTCGCTTTCACAAGTATCGTTTCTGCCTCAGCACTAAAAGTGAACGCCGCGTCACCAGTGCGTATTACAGGTCCTCTGCCTTGTTCGGCACCGGGCAGAACTCTACTGCTTTCCAAGGATACAACCAGTGTATCTCTAGACAATATCCCTGACTCAGCTATGAGCCTTGCACCAACTAGACCCACTTCCTCTGCTCGAGTAAAAACTCCCTGAACAATACCGCACTGCGGATTATTCTTCAGGGTAGACAACATAGCTAAAATACTTCCACACCCCGCAAGATCGTCTAATGCTCTCATATATATAAAATCATGATCTGTATCAAAGTCTGTTAAATCAAATACAACTGGGCACAAAATGTTTAACGGCTCATCCGATATAGGCTCTATCAAGATGGTCCTTTCTGTCGAAGACTCTATTCTCCCCCGAGTCTCCGCTCTTACACGGGCGCCGTCTGATTGTATTATCTGTACAGGAATTCGTTCTGTTAGAGAACATTGGGGAACGCCACCATGCACTATAGCTTCTAGAGAACCGTTTTCTAATACGGATACTGCTTCAAAGCCTGGGTGGTCCGTATGAGCTACGAACGCAATAGGCGGACAGCCCTCATCGTATTGTCCAACTAGAGTCGCAATAATATTCCCAAATCCATCATAATAATAGTCAACGCCAAGCTCACCGAGAATTAATTCTATCTCGGATAAGACAGTTCTTTCATAAAACGATACTACTGGATGAGACCCAAGACGAGCCAGGAAATCCAGAGCCTGATTCCTATCAATGTCCATACAAACACTCCTACCCTGAAGATGCGGTATAAAGATTTATATCATACACATTGACCAATGGTGACTGGAAGCCCAAGGATGGTATACTGCTTCACGCACATAACTACCAGACAAAATAAAATCCGAATGCAGGAGAAATAATTTGTTACCACAGTTTAGAGTTAGCCTTAATGAAGCTGTAAACGTCTCGGGAGATGATCTTAAAAACACCGTAGCGGGAATTTTCGTAAAAATGGGGGTTCCCCAAGAAGACGCCTTGATAGGAGCAGACGCATTAGTCTTAGCAGATCTAAGAGGAGTGGACAGCCACGGTGTATCGAACATGCTGAAGAGCTATGTCAATGGTTACACTAGTGGACAAATCAACCCCAAGCCGGATATGAAGATAATTAGGGAAACACCAGCAACCGCTAGCTTAGATTCCGATAGAGGTCTTGGTGTGATAACTACCCCTAGAGCAATGGAACTTGCCATAAAGAAAGCTAAGGATGTCGGGGTTGGCATGGTGACATTAGGAAATGCAAGACACTTAGGAATGGCTTCTTACCACGCTATGATGGCATTGGAACACGATATGATTGGCGTGTGTATGACGAGCGCTCCGCCTCGGACTGTACCTACGTTCGGTGCAGAGCCACGTTTAGGCACTAATCCTATTGCCGTTGCAGTTCCCGCCAAGAATGACCATCCTTTCGTGTTCGATGCTGCTACCAGCTCAGTAGCCCAAAATAAAATCGAGATTGCTCGAAGACTCGGGGCTAAACTAGAACCTGGTTGGCTTGCCACTGAAGATGGCACCCCAATTATGGAGGAAATGGATGTCCCTGAAAACTATCACCTCCTACCAATGGGTGCTACCAGAGAACTTGGCTCTCATAAAGGCTATGGACTATCGTGTGTTGTTGACATCTTAGCGGGCGTATTAACTGGATTTGGATACGGAGCTGTCCCAGGGAGGCCTAATTTTGGGCATTATGTCGCTGCTTATAATATCAGTGGCTTTGATGAACCAGAGCATTTTAAAGCTAGCATGGACGAATGGATGCAAATGATGAAAAGCACAAAGCCTGCTCCGGGAGAAGAACGCGTGATGGTTGCAGGTCAGCCTGAAGCTGAAATGGAAGTAATCCGACGAAGAGATGGTATTCCATTACATCCAGAAGTAGCCGACTGGATACGAGACACATGCGCAGAACTGTCTGTGGACTGCCCATTCTAGACTAAGGAGTAAACTCATGGTTTTTCAACTTAGGACTTACACCATCAATAGAGGAATGATGGATTCATGGTTAGAATTATTTAACGGTCAAATACGCCCTCTTCATGATCGACTGGGAATACCTGTACAGCAATCATGGGTCAATATGGATAGGACAGAATTTATCTGGGTAAGAAGATTTGACAGTGCCGAGGACATACCCATCAAAGAAGCGGAATTCTTCGCATCACCTGAGCGTATTGCACTGGCTGACAAGCCTACCAGCCACATAGCTAAAATGGAAGTTCGTGTTATCGAATCCGTAGACGCATCCTGAAACGCCGTCCTTAGAGGAATATCGGACCATGGATTAAACCGTTTATAAGTCTTTCGACATCAATACATGAGGAATATTTGCTTCCACAAAAATGTCCCCATGTTCTTCGTATCCATGTGCAAAATAGAAGGATTTTACATATTCTTGTGCATGCAAAATGATTTTTTCCGCTCCTATATTTCTTGCATAGTCTTCCAAGAATACTAAAAGCTTTCCGCCTATTCCGTTGCGCCGGTAATCGATATCGACAGCCATACGACCAATATAAACAATCGGAAAGTTTTGTAGTATAAGACGCCCGGTCGCTACTATTGCGCCTTTCACCTCAACAATAGCATGGACTGCTTCATTATCCAGAGCATCAACTTCTTCTTCAATCGGAACTAACTGTTCTTGAACAAAAACTCTCAGTCGCACCGCTAAAGCATTTTCGAAATCCTGTGAAGATTCAACCAAGCTGACAGAGGCAATTCCCATATCATGTTCACTCATCAACTTTTTCTAACGGAGCAAAGCTAAGCAACAACCGTTTGGTTCCCAGATCTTCAGGGAATTGGATAGTCACAAGGCAATCACTATTCTCATAATCTATTCCCATCACCACACCTTCGCCGAAAACAGCATGGCGAACTGAATCTCCAATCTTGAAATTACTTGCGCTAGCTGAATTTTTTGTCTCATGGAAACTATCCATTCTCCAAGCGTCCGATATTACAGGTCTTCGTGAGAGCGAGTGGCTAATCTTTCTGCCCTTTTCTCCGGTAACTTCCGCAGGCACTTCAGATAAAAATCTTGACGGCATTGTAGGTCCAGTCCTACCCATGAAGCCTCTCCGGAAAGCTCTAGTTAGATACAGTCGTTCTCCAGCACGCGTAAGTCCCACATAACATAAGCGTCTTTCCTCTTCCAGCTCATCTTCATCATCCAGAGATCTACTATGCGGCAATAGACCTTCTTCCATGCCCACGATAAAAACCACGGGAAATTCTAACCCCTTAGCCTGATGTAATGTTATTAGAGTAATAGATTCAGCCTCATCTTCATAACTATCCACATCAGCAACCAAGGACACTCTTTCCAAAAACGTTAACAAGCCATCCGGAGCAAGTTCTTCGGTAAATTCTTGAGCAATTCCCCGCAACTCCATCAAATTTTCCCAGCGCTCTTCCGGTCTGTCATCACTGTTCTGGACATAATTTTTCAAACCTGTTTCATTGAGCACTAAATCAAACAAATCTACAATATTACATTTTCTTGATAACTCTATTAACCTATCAGTAGTAACCACGAAATCAGCTATAGACTTCACTGCCCGGGACGTCAAATTTACCGGCGAAACCAAGCCTGTTTCTCTAGTTTCGAGCACCTGATGAAGGACTTCAAATAGCGATTTATTCTGTTGAAGAGCGCTATCAGTGATATTCTTCATAGACCGAGCGCCGATACCTCTGGGCGGGACATTGATTATACGACTCAAATTGACTTCATCTTGTGGATTGCTAAGAAATTGGAGATACGCCAGCAAATCTTTGATTTCACGTCTATTGTAAAACCGTACTCCTCCGATTAGTTGGTATTTTAATCCCCGATGAAGACAGGCTTCCTCTAACGCTCTAGATTGAGCATTGACACGGTACATAACTGCACAATCGCCTTCCTTAACTCCCTCTGAACCGACAAGGCGGTTTATTTCGGAAATCACGAAGTCAGCTTCTTCTCCTTCGTCGTATGCTTCGTGTAACGTCAATAATTCTCCCTCGTCATTGTCCGTAAACAAATCCTTTTCGACACGCATGCCATTTGAAGAAATCAGCGTCTTCGCTGCCATCAGAATATTTCCAGTGGACCGATAATTTTGTTCGAGTGCAACAACTTTTGCCTTAGGATAATCTGACTGAAAATTCAATATATTGCGTATATCTGCATTTCGCCATGAATATATAGACTGGTCCGGATCTCCAACTACGCAAATATTGTGTTTATCTCCAGTAATGAGCTTCGCTAACCTATATTGAGCAACATTAGTATCCTGAAACTCGTCTATCATCAGGTATTCATATCTTTTCTGATAATGGGCTCGTATATCTGGATATTCTTCTAATAACTGTACCGTTTTCATCAGAAGGTCATCAAAGTCCACACTATTATTTCTAGCTAACAATTCCTCGTAATAGTGATAGACTCTTGCACAATTTTCTGTAAAGTAATCAGTTGACGATACCATCATCGATCGCGAGTCTTGCAACACACTTTTGGCACGAGATATAGCATTTAATACTGCCCGAGGGGGGTTCTGTTTGGGATCTAGATCTGAAAGTTCCAAGCATTGTTTAATTGCTGATAATTGATCATCTGAATCATAGATCGTGTAATTCGCTTCCAATCCCAGAAAAGCCCCATCCATACGCAACAGACGTGCACAAAATGAATGAAACGTCCCTAAAGTCAAGTAACCGGCTGATTCATCTATCAAGTTTCCTACGCGACTAGACATTTCTCGAGCAGCCTTATTGGTGAACGTCATTGCAGCGATGTTATACGGACGGATGCCACAAACATCTACTAGATACGCTATCCGATGGGTTATCACCCTGGTCTTACCACTTCCCGGGCCAGCAATGATTAACACTGGGCCATTTACAGTCAGTATTGCGTCTTCTTGGGCGGGATTTAAACCCCTAAGTAATTGCTCTGCATCCATACAGTCATTATAACAATGTGAACTGCAATATAGGCAATTAATACCTATATGCACCTCC
This sequence comes from Dehalococcoidia bacterium, assembly GCA_002724585.1. GTDB lineage: Bacteria > Chloroflexota > Dehalococcoidia > Lucifugimonadales > UBA3495 > UBA3495. The sequence goes on from PBPE01000029.1 coordinate 19,735, forward strand.
ACCAGAGTAAATGCTATAATCGGGGGTAGTTGGAATTGTGCTAAACATACATCTGAATATACCGAGTATATGCTGTACACTCAGGACAAAGTCATAGTTCCATTAGGAGGATTTGTGCACTTCCCCAGGCAAAATTTACGAACTCCAGGCCCCACACCTGTTCCAGATGACATAGTCCAAGCCATGTCAGAGCCTATGATAAACCATCGTGGACCCGAGTTTCTTGAACTGATTAATGACTCTACAGAGAAGCTCAAACAAGTGTTCATGACACAAAATGATCTCTTCATATTAACAGCGTCCGGAACCGGAGCGTTAGAAGCTTCCGTAGTCAATACCCTGTCTCCGGGAGACGATGTTATTGCCCTTACTGCCGGAGCGTTCGGCGACCGTTTCTGCGATCTTGCAGAAGCTTACGGCGCTAATGTAAAAAGGATAAATTTTGAATGGGGATCTGCCATAGACCCAGAGGTCGTTCGACGAGAATTGAACAAACTGCCTTCAACTAAAGCAGTCATGGTTACCCACAATGAAACATCAACAGGGGTTACTCATGACTTAGAAGCAATTTCTGCGATAGTCAAGGATGAGTTCGATAAGCTGTTGCTAGTGGATGCCGTAAGCAGTTCAGGGTGCATTCCTTTGCCAGTTGATGGCTGGAAGTGTGATATGGTCGGGACCGCCTCTCAGAAAGGATTTATGATACCTCCCGGGCTCTCTTTCATCAGCATGAGCCCGGACGCTTGGGTCGCCCAGAAAGAATCCACAATGCCTAAGTTTTATTTTGACCTAGACGCAGCAAGAGAATACTTAGCTATAGGGCAAACACCTTGGACACCCAATCTCTCAGCTCTCTATGGATTAAACCTAGCTTTAGACCAAATGCTGGAGGAAGGGATAGAAAATATTTTCGCTCGACATACTCAAATTGGTGATTTCACTCGCCAAGGAGCCAAGGATCTGGGGCTTGAATTATTGTGTCAGGACCCAGCCCGGTGTTCAGATACAGTCACCGCCATCAAAGTCCCCTCAGGTATAGACGGTGCAAAACTAACGACATTAATGAGGAAAGAGCATGACGTCGTTCTAGCGGGTGGACAAGGCAAGTTATCTGGTCAAATATTTCGTATTGGCCACTTAGGTGCAGTGGATGAGTCCGATATCCAAGAGGTATTCACCGCGCTCGAGAAAGTACTACCTCAAGTAGGCTTCAGGGCATAAATTGAGCTAATTATAGATGTAGTGTTTTAGCCGGCTTGATAATATTAAATTCACAGTGAGTTAAGATCGGGAGTGTGGAGGTGTCCCAATGTCTCTGTCCCAGCTTCAACAAGCGATGGCCAACATCAGAATGGGACTAGCCGAAATTCAGAACAAAGAATCTCAGTTAGATTCTATGATTAAACAATTTCGCACTCAACTGCACCGTCTTCCCAGACAGATTGTATACGGTCAATTACCTCTGGATGCTTCCTTGTCATCCATGGGAGAGATCGAAGAAAGACTCAACGACACGATAGTAACCAAAGAGCGTTTGCTCAAAATTAAAAAAGCTGCTACAGACGAGCTAAGAGCCTTAGAATCAGTCAAACTCGTTGATGAAGCTAAAAGCAACCTGATTTCCTTGAAAGAGAATGTGGCAACTTCAAATGCCGACATAAAGACACATGAAGAAATCCAGAGACTAGAACAATTTATTGCTGAGCACAGCAAACTCGCAGAAATCGCTATCACAGAAAGATACCAAGAACGGCAATCTGATATTATCTAACCCTATAAATCAGAGAGCTGATTTATGACTAATCCTGTTGGTAATTTAGGGTAGAAGAAAGTCGATTTCGATGGCAGCCTCTGGCCTCCGCCAACGATCTTCTCAAAGGAATTCATCGGGAATGGTTTTAACAGGAATGCCAGTTGCTCTTCACCAGATACCACATAGCTGACACAATCCTCCGGGTCATGCCCATAATGAACATATGTGTTCAGATCATCTCCAACAATAGGCTGTAACACTTTCTGCTCTAAGATCCATGCTTCTGAGACTGCCAAATCACCCCAATCTTGCCAATCAACGCCGGGCCTTAACATTAGCAGATAAGCCTCATTAGGGCCCGGGCCTATCATCGCCAAAGCATGCCTATCACTTCCCAGAAACGCAACTCTGTCCAATAACTCGTCCACAGTCGTTCCGTTTAAATCAACAATCTGGATCTCAAAAAGTTCATCGATCAGCTCTCGAACCTCTCTGAGCTGAGATTGTGATAGTCCGCTTACATTCCGGTGGTACGGTAATAACAACAAACCGGGATCATCAAACTCTACAAGTGCCATCATTACAAAGTCACACCCTTCACCTTTTGTGTAGTCACTGGATCCCTGGCGCAATCTCTGATACCTCAAGGCTGCCTCGTATCTGTGATGGCCATCAGCAAGATATAAAGGAACATCCTCAAAAAATTCTATTATCCGATTTTGTATTGCCGGTTCAGATATCCTCCATAACCTAATATCGTCGTCAATGCCATCGTTCACCTCGAACACTGGTGTTGTTGTTGTAATATGATCATAGAGGTCCCTAAGATTTCCTTCTGAGTCCCTATAGTTAGTCATAATCGGGCTAAACTGAGCCCGGGAATGCTCCAACAGGGCAACTCTATCTTGAACCGCAGGGTCTCGGGTAAATTCGTGTGGAAACACTATTTTTCTTTCATAATCTTCTAAACCAACATTCGCAAATAACCCAAGCTGACTCAGCCGTTCACCTCGATATTCAAATCCATGCTGCATCAAATAAAAACAAGGAGACTTGTCTATTGCCAGAATATTCTCTTTCAACCATTGTTGAAAGAGATCAGATGCTTTCCTGTAATCAATCTCCATCGTTTCAGGATCAGGTTGCTCCCCTCCTTCCAGATGTACAGCGTTATAATCACTCAGATTTCTTAGTTCCTGATGTAAATCTGATCCGATCATATCGTAGGGAGGGCACAGAACCTTTCCCATATCTTCGATAATCTCAGGATTATACAAGCAACCATTAAGAGGGATTACGACAGCCATAACATTTATTCTCCTGTGTTTAGTTGAAGAGCAATCACTAGATCTAACTATAAATGACGAATGACGCTACCAAAAACGTGGCAGGAACCGCACAAGCACCTGCGCCGTAGTACTTATACTCTATCATGATATGCCGCCCTGCAATAAACAAGGTATGATATACTCGGTGCTTAGTTATTAAAGTATCTGACTTTAAGTGGAGCGCCAACAATGGCAGCAACAATAAAATTCATAGACGGTGGATCTGTTACCAGCCCACAGGGATTTTCAGCCGGAGCAACATACGCCGGATTAAAAACATTTGCCGAAGACAAATTAGACCTTGGGATTATTGCTTCTGATTCCCCCTGTACCGCAGCAGGAGTATTTACAACCAGTACAATCAAATCACCAACAGTCAGTGTGAACCAAGCCCATCTCAAATTAGCAAATCCAAAGGGGATAATAGTTAACGCCGGAATAGCGAACGCATGTGTCGGAGAACAAGGCTATAAAGACGCAGAGGAAATGGCTTCCATTGCTGCCAGTAAACTAAACACCGAACCCTCAGAAATCCTAGTCTGTAGCACCGGAGTCATCGGAGTCGAGTTACCTATGTCTCTCATACGGGATGGTGCTGACAATATCAATCTATCCAAAGCCGGTGCCAATCAAGTGGCAAGAGCAATGATGACCACCGATACAAGACCTAAAGAGATTGCCGTGTCGTGTGAAATAGACGGTAAGACAGTTTCTATTGGGGGAGTAGCTAAGGGCTCTGGGATGATCCATCCAAACATGGCTACAATGCTATCTTTTATCACTACTGATGCTAATGTGGAACAACATTTCCTTGAGCACTGTCTAACTGAAGTAGCAGACAGTTCCTATAACATGTTAACTGTCGATGGTGATACCAGTACTAACGATACCGTTCTTGTGCTGGCAAACGGTAGCGCTGGAAATGACCAGATAAAGCAAGGTAGCCAAGATGCTGATACGTTTGAGGCAGCACTCCTGGAAGTAGCAATTTTCTTAACCAAAGAGCTAGCTAGAGATGGAGAGGGCGCTTCTAGACTACTCTCGATAGAGGTTACTGGAGCAAAAGACATAAAATCAGCACGGCAAGCCGCTAGAACCATATGTTCATCAAGCCTGGTGAAATCAGCAGTTTATGGATCAGATCCAAACTGGGGACGAGTCTTGGCGGCCCTTGGACGTAGTGAAATAGAAGCCGACGAAACGAAAATAGACCTCTTTGTGAACGGCGTTTGCATTATGGAATCAGGAACACCCATTCCGTTTCATAAAGAAGCAGTCGTAGTACTAATGAAAGGACCTGAGGTCACATTTAAACTACAGCTCAACCTGGGGGACGCATCCGCTACTGCGTGGGGATGTGATCTGACACAAGAATATGTAATCATTAACAGTGCGTACACTACATAGAACAGTTTGCGCATAATTAATATCAAGATTCTTCAGGAATACCATTCAGTCAAGTAATTCAAGCTTGTGTCTATTGAATGATCTAATGATTGAGCATAGGAGGAAAAAGTGCTAAGCCCACCGATAGTGGTAAAAATCGGGGGCAGTACCCTAGGCAACCACGACACCAGCCTTAAAGATCTGGTCTCATTACAGCAACAGGGAATGAATGTTGTCGTAATACATGGAGGTGGAAATGTTATCTCCGAGTGGATGCAACGCCAGGGAATAGCCCCTCATTTCGTAAATGGGCTACGTGTAACCGACGCTCCAAGTTTAGAAATCGTGGTGGCAGTATTAACCGGGTTGGTGAACAAAGAATTAGTCTGCTCCCTTCAGGAATTGGGCGGTAACACTATCGGAATAAGTGGTACTGACGGCGGATTGGTAGAAGCACATATAGCAAAACCCGAACTGGGCTTTGTAGGAGAGGTGACAAATGTCAACACGACTCCTATTATTAATATATTAGAGGCCGGCTACATTCCTATGATCGCACCAGTGGCTTTGCACAGACTCGATGGGACTGAGCATAGCGGCAAGCCATTAAATATCAACGGGGATACTGTAGCAGGTGAAATAGCACGAGCATTAGGAGCCGAACGTTTAATATTCTTGACAGATGTACAAGGAATAATGGACAGTAACGGCCGAGTGCTCCAACATTTAGACCAGCGGCGCGCTAACATACTCCTGAATTCAGAAGTAATAAGCGGAGGAATGATACCTAAATTAGATGCATGCATTAGGGCAATTGAAACTTCTAGCTACGCAGAAATTATAGATGGTCGCCAACCGGGGGCATTATTAAACTGCGTGAACGGACAATCTGAGGGTACACGGATAGTAAAAACTTATTGACTCAATTACCATGCATAACCCATCAATACATAAGTTACATTGGAGGGAAATAATATGGCCAACAGTGCTGATTGGATCGCTAAAGAACAGAAATATTATGCTCAAACCGTCCGGAGGCAACCAGTTGTTATAGTAAAAGGAGAAGGGACACGTGTTTGGGATGCCGATGGGAAGGAATATCTTGATTTTGTCGCGGGTTGGGCCGTTGATAACTTGGGTCATTCCCACCCAGCCATAACAAATGCAATTGTAGAACAAGCTGGCACCCTACTACAAACATCCAATCAATACTATACGATACCTCAGATACAACTTGCGGAATTGCTTATTGAAAATAGCTGTATGGACCGAGTTTTCTTTGGTAACAGCGGGGCTGAAGCAAATGAAGGAGCGCTAAAACTCGCTAGGAAATACGGCAAAGAAAACCGGGATGGGGCCTACGAGATTATCACAGCACTCAACTCTTTTCATGGCAGAACCATGACTGCGGTAGCTGCCACAGGACAGCCGCATTACCAAGAGGCTTTTCAACCGTTGCAACCCGGGTATGTACACGTAGATTTTAACGACGTGGAAGCCATAATGAACGCCACCACAGACAAAACGGCTGCGATTATGCTTGAGCCCGTACAAGGTGAAGGCGGCGTAGTAATACCTGACGAGGACTACTTAGTTCGAGTCCGCGAGTGGTGTGACAAGAATAACCTACTATTAATATTGGATGAAGTCCAAACGGGAATGGGTAGATTAGGCAGTTTATTTGGATATCAGGAATACAACGTAGAGCCTGATGTAATGACCCTGGCCAAGGGGTTGGGATATGGGGTCCCTATTGGAGCTTTCTTATCGAAAGAATCTGCTATGGCTTTAGTGCCCGGTGACCATGGATCAACTTTCGGCGGCAACGCCCTAACGACCGCTGCAGCATATGCCGGCACAAAATTCTTGATTGACAATGATATTCCAGCATACGTAAAGCAAATGGAAGGTCATCTAATTGAAGGACTGCACAAACTTAAGTCTCAGTTCTCGTTCATTAGTGACATCCGCTGTAAAGGTCTTTTGGCAGCGCTTGAATTCGATAGCGATATTTCTGCGCAAGTCTTAACTAACGCTAATGCTGCAGGGATACTACTAAACGGCGTTCGCCCAAATGCGGTAAGATTCATGCCTCCTCTTAACGTAACTCCTAGCGAAATAGACGAGGCAATGGAGAGGTTATCCGGAGCCTTAGCGCAAATCTAGCGTATTTGAAAGATTTAGGGCAAAGGAGTATTGGCATTTAATGGCTAAAGATAAAATCGTGCTCGCATACAGTGGTGGTTTGGACACTTCGGTAGCTGTTCCGTGGTTAATTGAAAATTATGACGCGGACATCATTACTGTCACAATAGACTTAGGAATGGTCGATTTGGAGTCCATAAAAGCCCGAGCAATCGAGGTAGGTGCGGCAAAGGCTATAACCATCGATGCAAAGGACACATTAGTTCAAGAATTCCTATTCCCGGCCTTACAAGCTGGAGCAATATATGAGGATATATACCCTCTTGCCACAGCCTTAGGGCGGCCATTAATAGCCCGGTGCTTAGCCGAAGTCGCTGTGTCTGAGGGTGCCTATGCTATAGCTCATGGTTGCACAGGGAAAGGTAACGACCAAGTCCGCATAGAAGTGGGTATTGCCGCTGTTGAGCCAGGAATCCAAGTCATAGCTCCCATCAGAGATTGGGGTATGAGCAGGGATGACGAATTAGACTACGCACAAGAGAGAAATTTACCCATTAACGCTAGCAAGAGCCGATTTTCAGTTGATGAAAATTTATGGGGCCGAAGTGCAGAAGCGGGCGAACTTGAGGATCCTTGGCTAGAACCACCTGAAGAAGCCTATGAATGGACCCAACCAGTTACTAACACCCCCGACGACCCTATTTACATAGAGATACATTTCAACAAGGGATTACCTACTGCCATAAACGGCGAAAGCATGGATGGTGTTGGATTAATAAACTATCTGAATAACCTAGCAGGAACCCATGGAGTCGGGCGTATTGACCATGTGGAAAATAGACTGGTCGGCATTAAATCACGAGAAATTTACGAATCTCCAGCAGCGATAGTTTTGCACGCAGCACATAAATCACTGGAAAACTTAACTCTGAGCAAAGACCAAGCAAGGACTAAATCCAAGATTTCCCAAGAGTACGCCGATATCGTTTACAACGGTCTTTGGTTCACTGCTCACAGACAAGACCTTGATGCTTACGTAAAGAGTACTCAGCGTTATGTTACCGGAGATGTTAAAGTACGACTGCATAAAGGGACGTGCACAGTGGTGGGCAGAAAGGCACCGGACGCTCTTTACCAGCACCAACTAGCGACTTATGATCGCAGCGATGAGTTCGATCATTCATCGGCAGAAGGCTTCATATCCATTTATGGACTGCCTGTAAAAACACAGAATCAGATACAAAAACTCTAGCCCAGCAAATATCAAACCTAAGGATTATCAGAGGATCAAATGACAATCGCTAGTAGAATGATGGACCTCGGAACAGAAACTGCTTTTGAGGTTCTAGCAAAAGCAAGAGCACTAGAAGCACAAGGAAAGCAAATCATCCACCTTGAAATAGGGGAGCCTGACTTCGACACTCCTGACCATATAGTCCAAGCAGGAATACAAGCTCTCAAAGATGGCTACACTCATTACGGTCCTACTCCAGGACTTCCAGAACTACGTGAAGCAATCGCAAGGAACAGTCGCGAGGTTCGAGGGATTGACACAAACCCTTCCCATGTCGTCGTTACACCTGGCGCAAAACCCATAATGTTTTACGTAATTCTGGCCCTCGCAGAACCCGGTGTGGAAGTTATTTATCCCAACCCTGGATTCCCCATATACGAATCGATGATTCGATTCTCTGGGGCTACCCCGGTTCCCATGCAATTGTTGGAAGAGAAGAGTTATCATCCAGATTTGGCGGATTTCTCTAATAAAATTACTGATAAGACAAAACTGATAATACTTAACTCTCCTGAGAACCCCTGTGGCTCCGCTTTAACAAATGAAGAATTGCAAGAAATCGCTAAGATCATTGAAAACCGCCCTGATATCTATGTCATGGCAGATGAGATCTACAAGGACATTCTGTATACGGGTGAACACCATACTATAGCCGGATTCCCCGGTATGGCTGAGCGAACTATCATATTAGACGGCTTTTCCAAGAGTTATGCGATGACTGGATGGCGCCTTGGATATGGTATATGCCCTGAAGAATTAGTCCCTCATATTACACGATTAGCAGTAAATAGTGTCTCTTGTGCCGCATCTTTCAGCCAGATGGCAGCCATAGCAGCGTTAGATGGCCCTCAAGACGATGTTTATGCAATGGCTAGCGAATTCTCCCAGAGGCGCCGCATGATCACCGACGGCCTGCGTTCCATACCTGGAATCAGATGCCCTGAACCTGAAGGGGCCTTTTACGCATTTCCTTCCATATCAGAAACTGGCCTTAGTAGCCATGAATTTGAAGAACGAGCATTAAGCGAAGCGGGAGTAGCTCTTCTGTCGGGATCAGCGTTTGGAGAATATGGTGAAGGATACGTTCGGTTGTCTTACGCAAACTCTCAAGAAAACATACAGATAGCTCTTGAAAATATTTCCAAGTTCGTACAATCTTTATAATTCGATGGGAGCTAAATAATGCCTGAATGCCAAGTTATTCATCCAGATTCATTAGAAACAGAAATATGCTCCGGAGCAATGACCCGGCTCGCTGGCGTCTCGCAAGGTCTCGCGGGAACAACAGGTATCCACTTAGCTATAGCAACCATACCGCCTGGGTGTGCATCCAGCCCGCATTACCATGTGAATTGCGAGTCCGCGATATACGTTATGAAAGGTCACGGACGATTCATTATTGGTGAAAATCTAGACAATGAACTCTCCATAGGGTCCGGAGATTTTATCTATGTGCCCCAGGATGCCGTACATCAACCAGTCAACGATAGCAATGAAGTCATGGAATTAATAGTTGCCAGAAACACACCTGTAGAAATAGTTGAAGAATATACATCCAAACAGGCTTAATATGACAATATTGTAGTTGCCAGCTTGTTAAGGCTGTTGCCGAGATTTATAATAGTTCAGTTGTTATCAAGCGGGTGTAGCACAGTGGTAGTGCTCTAGCCTTCCAAGCTAGCTACGTGGGTTCGATTCCCATCACCCGCTCCAATAGTCACTCTCCGCCGAGTATTTCCCTATAAGCGGCCAGCAACTCCCCTGTTGGAATATCAGCCGCCAGTTCACCAGCTTGATTGATGCTAAACCGGTTTTCTGTATTGAATTTACATATCAGCTGTTTCTCTATTCCTGATCTAGTTTGCTGATTTCCATCAGTAAGGTCACAAGAAACGCCGTCTAAAAAAAGCGATACTGCTTCAGAAATCAGTTCTGACTCCACGGCTTCCCGCTGGAGATTCCCGATCTGTTGAAGGTGATTCCCTAAGTAACACCCACCAAACTGCATTAATTGATAGAAGTGGCCTTCAATTGTTTCTTCCCATTCTGATCTGGGCTCCAGCTGTTTTTCTAGCAGATACCTTTTAACCTCTGCATCTTCCGAGGTAGGATCATCACAGTCAAACATAAGTTGCACCGTGTACATGAAAAATCCCGCTGGTTCAACTTTTAAAAACAAATAAACCTACCAAGCTTCATGCTAATAGACAGTTATTCGTGATTCCTCTACTCGTGAGAGCACAATTCCTCTCAATTTTTCTTATCTCCCCACTGCCTTCAGTAATTTATCAACTATTGAAGGATCCGGTGTTATCGATTTATCATCAATACCTTTCATGATTTCGACGATAGCGTCGTGGAACGGCGTCTCTACTCCAGCTTCCCGGCCTTTACTGCAAATCAAACCATTCATTAGATTGGTTTCAGAACGACGACCTTTCTTGATATCTTGCGCCATTGATGCAAGCCAGTTGACTCTTCCTCCACGAGTCGACATATAATCATCCAACTCCTCGTATACGTCTCCTTTATCGGCATCAGCCCACATTTTTGCGGCTTGACCGTTTATGTCGACCACATTTAGTCCTTGTGCAAGTCCGACTTGAGCCCCTTCTTTAGCAAGGTGAATCCTGATTAGTCGTAATCTGGGATCCTCAGCCATTTCTTGGGATCCCAGCGTAGACATGGCAGATATCGCATTGCCCATGCCATTTTGGCATAGTTTTCCCCAGCGCTCACCCCACAGATTGTCCGTTGCATACGCAGCATCTATATAATCCATCTTGCTCGCAATTAACTCGCTACGAGGGGTTATACTTCCGTCTTGTTCCCCAACTCTGAAAACCGTATACCCGTGATCACGGCCAGGAGCCCCACCTCTTATCACATGACCTGGCTCCCAGAGAGCAACCTCGATATGCGAAGCAATACAACCAAGCTCTCTATCGCTGCCGACAATCTCTCCTATTACCGGGTCATTCCAACAGTTCTGCAAAGATATAAAGAAGCCTTCTGGTTTGACATATCTTTTTATAAAATGCGTTGCCCATTCAGTATCGTACGATTTCATAGAAATAAAAACGTAATCAAATAAGTCCGTAATGCCCTGAGCATCAGTTAAATGCAAAGCATTTACCGGAACTGTGAAATCTCCTTGGCTCCCGCTGGCCCTTAGCCCATCTTTCCTCATGGTTTCCACATGCTCCGGCCACATATCAATTAACGTAACGTCTTCGCCTTCTTTCGCTAAGAAAGCTGCCGCATAGCTTCCTAAGGCTCCACATCCCATAATTCCTATCTTATCTGGCATTATTTATCCCTCCTAAATCGCTCAGATTGTTATCACGTTTATGCTAGACGAATCTAGATCCCTTATAGAGTCACCAAATCGGAATATCGCATGGTCAAATATATTTGTCAAACACGGTGAACAGGAGAGCCAGTATTCTTGACACTCTCATATAGTGATTGTAGACTTTGCCCCGTATTACAAGGAGCGCGCAGGTTGTCTACTCCTAGTTCATTTCTAACAGAATCCATGATTCAGCAGGCTATTGGAGCCAAGAGCCATCCAATAAATACTGTCATAGAAAAAGGCGCCATACGTAGGTTCGCAGAAGCTATCGGAGATTCCAACCCACTCTATATTGATGAAGTCGTGGCTCGGAGTTCCATCCACGGCGGAATTATAGCGCCACCAACATTCTTAAGGTCCGCAGGAACAGTCCGCCCTGAAATTCCTTTTGAAATTCCTTTTGATAGACTATTAGACGGAGGAAGTTCTTGGGAATATCATTCTGATATCCGAGCTGGGGACATAATAACCGCTGTAGGAACAGTCACTGATATGAGTGAGCGAAGTGGTAGAGTTGGCCTGATGATTTTCATAACGACCGAGATTCGCTATACCAATCAGTTTGAAGAATTAGTTGCTACCCAAGTAAATACAACAATCCGTTACTAAAATGGAAGGAGTGCTGGGAGTCATTGCATGAAATGCCAAGACACCTACTGGGAAGATCTATATGAAGGATTCGAAATACCTTCATTAACCAAAGAAGCGACAACTAGACAGCTAGTTCAATATGCTGGTGCCTCAGGAGATTTTTACGAAATTCATTACGACAAGGATTTCGCAGTCAGTACTGGCCTCTCGGGTGTAATAATCCACGGCGCTTTGAAAAACGCTTTTCTCGGGACCTTAATGACAGACTGGGCAGGTCCCTTAGGAATCTTGAGGAAATTATCGTGCCAGTACAGAGGAATGGACTACCCAGACCAAAGCCTCAGCGCGAAAGGTACTGTCACTAGAAAATATCAAGAGAATGGGCGGTTCCTCGTTGACTGTGACATACATCTAGAAAATTCTTCCGGAGAGATTACTACTCCGGGAACGGCTACAGTCGAGTTACCTTGCCGTAATTCAGCTAGTTAACCGGGTTAATCTTACAATAATTATGGAGTATAAATGCCCAATAACTTAAAAGATAAAGTAGCTATAGTAACCGGATCAGGCAGAGGAGTCGGCCGAGGAGTCGCTCACCTTATGGCCGAGGAAGGTGCTTCTGTTGTTATCGTT
>PBPE01000004.1 GCA_002724585.1 Dehalococcoidia bacterium
ATAGTGGACAATGAGGGTACGGCTGGAGTGGAGATGTATGATCGTAAGATCATATATACAGCATCGATAACGCTAGAAGTATCTGACATTGAAGCAACTATAAACGCAATAAGCTCCATAACCAGTAACCACGGAGGATTTGTCGAAAATCTAACCACCCATGGTGGCAAAATATTTCCGCAAGCAAATATCACGATACGGGTACCACAAAAAAACTATGAATCTACTATAGCCAGTCTCAAAACATTGGGTATAGTAGAAAGTCACAATGCAAGCATTGAAGACGTTTCCAGCCAGGTTATCGACATTAACGCTCGACTCAAGAGTTTGTATTCTCAAGAAACAAGCTTAAGAAATTTATTAGCAGATGCTGAAGGGATATCGGACATTCTATCTATCGAATCAGAATTAACTAGGGTACGGTCAGAAATTGAGAAATTGGAAGGCCAGATGCAATTTTTACAAGGCAAGATAGATATGTCCTCTATATACATCTCTATTTTCACACCTCATGATCCCATTCCAGACCCGCCTTCAGCATTCCTCAGGATTCAGTCTACAAAGGTGTCGAAAAGGTTAGATGAAATCAAATCATATTCAGAAAGCGATCACGTGATCATTGACCGCATTGTTTCTTCCAGCAACGATGGCAGAGAAACTTCTACAATATCCATGCGAGTTCACCAACCTCTGTTTGCATCGACTCTAGATTTCCTAGAGGGTCAAGGCAAAATACTCAGTAAAGAGGTTAGCGAAGAAATACGGAGAGAATCAGAATCCACCGAATGGGATCAAATACACAATTCCCCAATCACCGTCACACTAACGACCCCCGATAAGAATTCTATAGGGGTTCTCACCATAATCGGGATAAGTTTCGGGGCTATCATAACAGGCATATTGATCTGGTTAGCCTTCTATAAAACATATCAGGCAGGCAGAAATCGAGCCGACAGGTTTATACAAGACCAATCGCTATAAACAATTCGTAATTTAAATCACGCTTGATAATCCAATTATTCCGAACCCACCAAGGAAAGTTGCTAAGACAACTATCCACGGTGCAACTCTCCAAAACATTAACAAGCATAAAGCCACTGCTGCTAAAGCAAAATCGAGAGAGTTATGAATAGCCGAAATCCAGATCGGATCATACAAAGCGGCCAATAATATACCGACTACAGCCGCATTTACTCCTCGGAGTGCTGACTGGAAATGTTTTTGTGATCTCAATATTTGCCAGAACGGTAGAACCCCAATCAAAAGCATAAAAGACGGCAAGAATATTGCCACAACTGCTATTAATGAACCCCAAAAAACGTTGTACCCAGGGATTAGAGCACCCATATAAGCACTAAGAGTGAATAACGGTCCTGGTACAGCTTGCGCCGCACCATATCCAATAAGAAATTGCTCCCTAGTCAATAAACCAGCAGGAATAAACTCATTTTGCAGTAGTGGAAGTACTACATGCCCTCCTCCGAATACCAGTGAGCCTGATCGGAAGAAACTATCAATAACCTGAACAATTTGACTTGAAGAGCTATATCTGAAAATAGGCAAAACAATTAAAACGATAAAGAAAATTAGTAACGAGGACATCCCTAGCCATTTGCTGATATTAATAGTCACTGGATATTCGTCGTCGTGAGTTGTTTGCTGCTTCAGCAACACCCAACCAACCAAACCACCTCCTAAGATGACTCCTAGTTGACCCAGGGTATTATTGAACACTAATGCCAAAACCGCAGCCACTATGGCAATGGAACCTCTCGTGCGGTCCGGAGCAAGTGTTCGACTCATCGACCACACCGCCTGGGCAACAACGGCTACGGCCACAATTTTTAATCCATCCAACCAATCAGTACCAAAAATACCAAATGTCTGGACGCCGTAAGCAAATACGCCAAGGGCTATAGCAGAAGGAAGCGTAAACCCCAACCATGCCGCAACCCCCCCAGGGAGGCCTGCCCTGATCATTCCAACCGTTATCCCTACTTGGCTGCTAGCGGGACCAGGAAGAAATTGGCATAGTGCGACTACATCTGCATATGTTTTATCATTAAGCCACTTACGGCGGCGCACATATTCTTCTTGAAAATAACCTAAGTGTGCTATGGGGCCTCCAAAAGATGTCAGCCCTAGTCGCAATGCAACCCAAAAAACTTGCAATACAGCCTTCATATCAACCTATTATTAATACAATCACGATTTTTTGAAGAGTGATCAACCCTGTAAACTAAAAATTCCGTTCACCACCGTTGGCGTGTATTGTCTGTCCTGTAATGAAACCATTCGAGTCTGAACACAAGAATAAACACAACGAAGCAATTTCCTCAGGATCACCGGGACGCCCCACTGGTATACTATCCAATCGGCCTGGAGGACGTGCGCCTGTATGCTCTTCACGACTAGTATCAATCATCCCAGGGACAATACAGTTCACTAGGATACCCTGTGGAGCAAGCTCGGTACCTAGCGCCCTAGTGAGTCCAATAACACCAACCTTGGCAGCTGATATGTGAGCTCCTCCGTGACGCCCTTGATAAGCTTGCAGCCCACTGAAGTTTACTACTCGCCCCCACTTACGTTCTATCATTCCCGGAAGAGCGGCTTTAGTAGTAAGAAATGATGCATCCAAATCTGTAGCGAGTACATTTCTCCAATCTTCATAATCCATGTCAATAAATGATTTATGAGGTCGTATCGCAGCATTATTGACGACAATATCAACTCTCCCAAATTCTGCCAAGGCATCAGACATCATCTTGTCAACTGCTACTTTATCCCCCATATCGGCTAGCAAACCCAAGGATTTGCGGCCCAAAGAAGAAATCTCAGAGGCGACTGATTGAACTTCAGCCTGATTTGATCGAGCATGAACGATGACATCGGCTCCATCTTTAGCCAAGGCCAAAGCAATTGAACGCCCAATGTTTCTACCAGATCCTGTAACTATGGCAACTTTTCCTTCTAATGACATTAGATACTAAACTCCCTCAACAAATACAACATTAGTAGTAGCTGACTTATGCCGAAGCGCCATCGGTCCTTTGTACTCCTCTGAATAATACCACTCCTTAGCCTTGGCCACGCTATCAAAACGAATAACTACCACCCTATTTAGATGCCAGTCACCTTCAACAATTTCCACTTCCCCTCCTCGAACTATATATTCCCCTCCGTATAATTCTACAGTAGGCTCGACTTGATTCCTGTATTCTGAAAATTTGTCCGAATCATGGACATTAACATCGGCTATTACATAACCAGCCATTACTCCTCCCAAAATTCAACATAACAGACCGAGTGGATCTGATATGTTAAATGGTAGCTTTAAAATGGCTAATAGTATATATATAGGCTAACGATCATTTACAACTACAATGCGCTGTATACTATTACTGTATTGGGTTATAAGGAGTGAATCCGTTTATGTCTAATAACATAGCAGTCTCCTACCAAAACCATATCGACGGCAAATGGGTAGACTCCGAATCTAAAAGGGAATACCCAATTATAAATCCTGCCCATAAAGATCAGGTTATTGGAAACTTCCAACTATCGGATATAGAAGACACAAATAATGCAATTACCGCAGCTTCAAAGGCTTCATCGCTTTGGGCTAATACACCAGCTCCAGCGCGCGGGCAGATTCTTTACAAATCCTTAGAGATTTTCAGCAGGCGCTTTGAGGAGCTCGCCCGTACCGTTACTGAAGAGGAAGGAAAACCCATAAATGATTCCCGCGGAGAAATCCGACGTGCAATGAACATAATAGAATATTCTGCGGGGGAAGGTCGACGCCTGTTTGGACACACTACACCCTCAGAAACTCCAAACACCATGGCTTATACAACCCGGAGACCTTTGGGAGTCGTTGCTCTTATCACTCCCTGGAATTTCCCAATGGCTATCCCAGCTTGGAAACTAGCACCAGCTCTAATATGCGGCAACACAATCGTCCTTAAACCAGCTTCTGGAACCCCTTTAAGCGCTGTTAAGCTCGTCGAGATATTTGAAGAAGCCGGCTTGCCTCCGGGAGTTCTGAATTTGATTACAGGCTCAGGGGCGGCAATTGGCAACCATCTTGTGGAACATCCTGAAGTAAACGCTGTATCATTCACCGGCTCCACCGAGATCGGTACAGACATCTACGCACGAGGTGCACGATTACTTAAAAAGGTACAGTGTGAGATGGGTGGTAAAAACGCAGTCATAGTCCTAGCAGACGCAGACATGGATAAAGCTCTTGCTAGTATAGTTCAAGGAGCGTTCGGTTCTACCGGTCAGCGTTGCACGGCAACGAGTAGAGCAATTGTAGAAGCTTCAGTATACGATCAGGTGGTAGATCAATTGGCCCTCAAAACAAGCCAATTGAAAATAGGGGACGGACTGGACGAAACTGTTGATGTGAGCCCATTGTCAAGCGCCTACCAACAGGAAAAAGTACTTGAATACATTGGTATTGGAACAGAAGAAGGGGCCAACCTAGTTTGTGGGGGAGGTGCATTGTCGGGAGACCTTTATGACAACGGGTTCTATGTTGAACCAACCATTTTCAGCGACGTGACTACTGATATGCGAATAGCGCAAGAAGAAATATTTGGACCGGTTTTAACCGCCATGGAAGCTCACGATATTGAAGAGGCAATTAGCGTTTCCAATCAAGTCCAATTTGGACTTTCGTCCTCTATATACACCAGAGATATTCCAAAAGCATTCCAATACATCAACACAGTCGAAACCGGAATGGTACACGTCAACGCCCCCACTCTTGGAGGTGAAGTACACCTTCCATTTGGAGGACTAAAGTCTTCTGGAGTTGGTCAAAGAGAACAGGGATTAGAAGGAATTAATTTTTTCAGCGAAGTATTAACTGCTTACATCGATTATGCTGAGCCATAGATATAAGTGGATTAAGGTAACCGGATTAAATTAATGGACAATATTTCCACAGTGCCCCAAATCAAAACTATAACTATTGTTACGTTTATTGAATATAGAATACGCAATATCATTCTAGGTTTATTGACATTGAGTATGGTACTCCCATTAATATCCTGTGGGCCGACTGACCAAGAGTTGGAAATGCTTGTCAGTCGCCAAGTGCAAACTGTAATAGCTAATATGCCAACACCAGTTGTACATCCCACAACCACACCAGCGGCGACAGCAACCCCTCAACCAACAGCGACTGTTGTGCCATTTCTTCCCACTCCAACACCGTTTCAATTGCGACCCACCCCGGTCCCACCACCTACTGCTACCGCGATAGCTCCATTACCTACGGTCACTCCACAACCCGTGGCAGACTTCCAAAAAATATACGCAAGTATTTGGCCGTCAGTATTTATGGTCAAGGCCGGAACAGGTCATGGAACAGGCTGGCTTATAGAACCAGACATCATATTAACCAATGAACACGTTGTAAGAGGTCACTCAAGCGTATCAATATATCAAAATTCGGAACAACCATTTATGGCAGACGTAATATCCAGCGATTCTCAACGGGATATAGCCATTTTACGATTTGATCCAAATTCAGCGCCTCTGGCTCCCAATTCTAATCCACTGACGCTCGGTGATGTAAGTTCTGAGAACATTGCCCAACCTATGATGGCTCTTGGATACTCTGGTGAGTATCCAATACATAATGATGCAACTGTTGACAGGCCTTCTGCTAATGTAGGTGTACTATCCCTAATAATTGATTTCGGGCCTCAATCAGGTGGGTATACTCTCGTCATGGATGTACCTGTTGATCCAGGAGATAGTGGTGGTCCTGTGGTTAATGGAGATGGCGAAGTAATCGGTATGACTAGAGGGGTAGTCGAGACAAGTTCATCTGGACAGAGAGTTGTAGGGACGTTTTACGCGTTACACATTGATGAGATAAAAAAGTCATTACCCGCGCTTAAATCGGGTTTGTCTCGATAAATTCACTTTTACAACCTCCTACAGAGGTCTCCTACCCGAATATCCTACATTCACCTCATGCCAGAAGCCTATATCTTTTTCACCAAGCAACCAACATAAATAAATCTCATTTCCATCCCTAATAGAGGGAAAATCTACCAGTCCACTCTCTAAATGTCGTAGCAATATGCCTTCTGATGAAATGGATTCCATTCCAGAATTTATATCGCTTGTAATCCTGTTCACGTTATCGTGAACCGATTCAATCTCTTCCTCACTGCTAGAATGTCCATTATTATTGCGTCTCCGAGATAGATCTTGGTAATTCGCTTGGGCTATTTTGAGTTCTGTGTAAAGCAGGCCCAGTTCCTTTAATATCTGTTCTAACCATGGGATCAGAGCAGAGGCTTCTTCTAGAGTGAACAATTTTCGATTCATATACTATAACCACTCCAATTATTGATGATTGCCTAGTAAAACGTAGTTACAAAAAACGTGATCATCGAATCAGAGTATAGCGTACAATAGATAAACGTTATAAAACTTACACGATATATATCTGAAACGAACTGGCGCACTAAGAAGTACTGAATATATGATCGATAGAAGCATATTCCACAATCAAGAATTAGCATTACTAATAGACAGGAAAAATCGCAGATACTTGGTAACCTTAGAAGAAGAACAAGTTTTTCATAGTCATCTTGGACAATTACCGCACAATGATCTTATAAACCACACCGTTGGTGATTGGTACAAAACAAACCGCGGGCACGTATTATTGGGCATCCGTCCGACTTTAGCGGATTATGTGATTGAGATGCCAAGAGGACCACAAATTATTTATCCAAAAGACCTTGGTACGATTATAACTCTTGCGGATATATTCCCCGGTGCGATTGTGATTGAAGCTGGTTTAGGATCCGGTTCCTTAACCTCTGCATTGCTCAGGGCAGTTGGTCCCACCGGAAAAATCGTAACTTATGAAATTAATGACACTACCGTAGATAAAGCTCTTCAGAATATTTCTAGAGTTATACCAGATACAAGCAACTTATCCATCACCATTGGAGATATATACACCGGCATAAACGAAACTGATGTTGATCGAGTAGTACTTGACGTACCAGAACCCTGGCAAGCAGTCAAACATATCGGTAACGCCCTGGTTATGGGCGGAATATTCTTAAGCTTTCTCCCTACCATCCTGCAAGTGCACCAATTGACCGAAGAGTTGGTAAAAGATGGTAGATTCCAGATGATTCAGACGATTGAAACTCTCCTAAGACCCTGGCATGTGAGCGGTAGAAGTGTTAGACCTGACCACCGAATGGTTGCCCATAGTGGATTTCTGACAACGTCAGTACGCTGTGAACCTAAAGCGAAACCTTCGGATACTACTGATGCTAGTGATTCGGACCTATGATATCTCGCCATATATCATCAATGCAGACATCAGCATAATGCTCCGGATAGCGCCCATCTAATAAAGGCATATACCCTTCCTCTATAAATGGAAATGGAAGATTAGATAATAAGCTAAGTAATTGAGAATCCGGTTCACTCGCCCATATATGGGGTTCACCTACATCCTTTCCTTGGATTAGAACTTTAAATTTACCAAGGCCATTCATATCAACGAGACTATTNAAACCAAACCGATTATTTGTTGTTGTACGACGATCCAGATGGGAAGCGACGAGCTTTTGCATAAACATTTCATGTCCCAGATTATCGAGTAACCTTTTCTGCGTTCCATAGAAATATGGGTTTAATCCTACCTTAGTTCCCATTTGCATCAACGACGTAAAATCCACTTGCGCTGTTATGTCCTGATAGCCAATTCTTGAAAAGGGATTATCGGTCTGAGTATGTTTGTAGTAAGTCGTTAATGAACCATTAAATCTTATATCAGGTGAATAGAGATGTTCTGAGAGATCTCCATAATCGATGGTCCAGATAAACCCCTTATTGAGAGCATGTGAGATTGCCTTTAACCATGAGTCAACTGACAAATTAACTTCCGCAATCTGGTTTTCCGCTAACGTTATGTTCAAATCTGTGAACCGCCGTTCAAGTTGTGGATTGGACAAGTTATCGATTATCTCAGTGAGCTCATTGTCTCTTTGTGCAACATACATTTCCTTAAGTTCGCCATTCCTAACAGTAACTCTATGAACAGGGAAAGAATCCAATAATTCGTTGGACAAAAAACATCCAGTTAGATTAGAGATGGGCATCCCGTCAGACTCTATATATTGAAAATTGTCCCCGGACCCGTGGGCAGATCTAGTTAGCCTATCAATAAAAATATATTGTAGAGAATTAGAAAACCTAGTTGAAAAATTCCTTGAGTAACTTAGTATGCTTTTCCCAAGTATGCCGTTCCCACATCCCAATTCCACTACATAAAACGGGTCTGGTTTATTGAGTAGAGCCCACATTTGGAATAATTGGATAGACAACATCGCACCAAAGCATGGATGTGCCATAGGACTAGTATAATAATCACCCTGGATGCCCCATATGTCAGATGAATTATAATAACCACTTTCTGGCGAGAACATGGCTATATCCATAAATTGAGCAAACGTGATTTTACCCTTACGATGAATCAAGTTGCGTATTGTTCTATCTGCAGACATGTCTAACTAAAACTACCTTTCGTACCGGCTAACACAAATAAGACATATTATAAAATAAACGAGGGGACTCGAATGAGTCCCCTCGTTTATGTCCTTCATCACTAGCGTCTATCTCTTGTCTATTGGAACGTACTCCAAGTCCATCTCGCCAACATATTCAGTGAGTGGCCTAAGCAAGATATTGTCTGCGTATTGTTCAACACATTGCAAAGTCCAACCCGGGATCCTTCCCAATGCGAAAATCGATATAAATATATCGTCTGGGATCCCCAACAAGTAGTATATTGACCCAGCAAAGAAATCTACATTAACGCATATTCCTCTATCTCGATACTTAACCATGGTATCTTCTTCCAAATGTTGAAGAATCTGGAACCATTCCGGATGACCGCTCTTTTCACCAAGAATTTTGGACCGATCTCGTAAATGCCTCGCCCTGGGATCTTCAGCACGGTATACTCGGTGCCCAAATCCCATTATCCGCTCACCCTTGCCCAGTAGGTTAGCAGCGTATTCCGCAGCATTCTCAGGATTACCAATATCCAAAGCCATCTTCATAACTTCTTCAGCAGCTCCGCCATGGGCAGGTCCTTTTAAGGTGCCTACACCGGTAGTCACCGCCGAATGCAGATCCGAGATAGTAGAGGCAGTGACTCTAGCCGCGAAAGCTGATGCGTTAGGACCATGCTCTGCATGCAGAATGAAATCCACATCGAGTAAATCAGTGGTTTCCTGGTCGGGCAATTCATCAAACAACATGTACAAGAAATTACCGGCATGGTTTAAGTCTGGATTCGGTGCCACNGGCTCCAGTCCTTGCCTTAAACGATGATGTGCGGCAACGATGGTAGGCCCCATCGCAGTTAGACGAATCCCTTTTCGTATAGTAGCTTCGACTGAGTTATCATTGACTTCTGGGTCAAAGGCACTTAGGGCAGATATTCCCGTCCGCAGTGCATCCATCGGATGACTAGCTTTAACAAGGTCTAGAACCTGAATAACTTCATCAGGTATTATACGATTTGCCCTAAGCTCCGCATCGAAATCACTGAGCTCTTTTTTATTCGGAAGTTTACCGTAGAGCAGGAGATACACGACCTCCTCAAAAGTAGACTCTTCAGCCAATTGGTGTATGTTATAACCGCGGTACAGCAGCTTACCCACTTCACCATCAATGAAACTAGACTCAGTCGTGTCAAAATAGACATCTTTAAGTCCTTTGATAATCTCTGGGGGCATACCTGTCCTCCTTAATGTGTCCATGGTCTAGCACTCGCAATCACGCTGACTCCTGACCCGAAAATCTGCCGCAAAGACAACTAATTGCACAGTCTATTATCATAGTGGGAGTCGGGCAAATTCTAGCATCGCCCTATAGGGGTGTCAATAAAACCCAACGAGCGNGGANCTTTACNTATAGGAGTAGAAATAGGATGAAATTTGGGGTAGTAATACCGAACGTCGGAACGCTGGCATCTAACAAAACACTAATGGACATTTCTCACACGTCTGAACAACTAGGATTCGACGGTATTTTTGTCAATGACCACGTAATAGTACCAGCAGACTTAACCTCCCGGTATCCTTATAGATCAAACGGAGTATTTCCAATAAGTCATACTGATAATATTTTCGATCCGATTGTAACCTTATCCTATCTTGCCGCAACTACAAGGACAATAAAACTCGGGTTTAGTGTCCTGATATTGCCATACCGTCAGCCCATATTGAATGCGAAAATGTTGTCTACTCTTGACGTTCTATCNAATGGCCGACTAATAGTAGGNGCAGGAGNGGGCTGGATGGAAGAAGAGTTTAATCTACTAGACGCTAACTATGTTGGCCGAGCCAATGAAACAAACCACCATATAGCCCAACTCAAGGATTTATGGGGATGTGACCCTATAGACATTCCANATATAGGTACAGTTTCGATGCATCCAAAGCCAACCTCGCGGCCGCGCCCACCTATCTGGACGGGTGGTATCACAAAAANAGCNCTACGAAGAGCAGCAATGTACGCTGATGGTTGGCATGGCATTCGCCTCACACCATCCGAGCTAGAATTTTTATCAAATGATCTATTAGACCTGAGAGAACAACACCACAACAATACGGATAACTTCGTAGTGTCAATGCGGTCTGTGTTTGAAATAACTGATAGTCAACANTCAATCAAAAGGATCCCACTGCGAGGAAGCACCGAACAAATACAGCAGGACATACAATCATACCATCAGAGTGGATTGCAGTACCTAATGATCGAACCCAGAGGCAATAATTTAAATGAACTCCAAACCCAAATCTACAGATTTATGAACGAAATAATAGAGAAGTTAGACCTATAATTCTTACCGGCACCTCAATCACGGATGAACACAGTTTTAAGTTGACATATGCGAGCAATTTAACAGATAATCTGGTCAGAAATATCATTATCCTTCAGATAAAAACTAGTCTAAGTGGAGGAACCGAAATGGCAACACAAGAATTAGCGCTAATGGCACACTTGATGAGAAGAGCAGGGTTCGGCGCAACAAGAGAAGAGTTGGAACAGCGTGTAGCGAAGGGCTACGAAGCTACAGTCGAAGAATTGCTCAACCCTGAAGGGCAACCAGCCTTGAATCGATATGAATTACTAAGGTACCACCCTTGGCTGTGGAAACCAGGAACTCTGCCCGGTATGGGTTCAGCGGAATGGTTATGGTACATGGTTAATACGAAACGGCCGTTAGAAGAAAAGATGACCCTCTTCTGGCATCAGGTTTTCGCTACAGGCGTATCTAAGGTAGATCACTACCACGAGATCAGCAACATGATCAACATGCTTAGAGAAAAAGGCATGGGGAATTACAAGGACCTCCTAATAGAATTATCCAAAAACCCCGCAATGATTTACTGGCTGGACAATTGCGAGAATCATGCTGA
>PBPE01000030.1 GCA_002724585.1 Dehalococcoidia bacterium
ACTCTATAAAACCATGTAAACTACTATGTGTCAAATTGGAGCATCTAATTCCAAACATAGTTGCATTAACGGAGTGATAGATTGTTGTTGGGTGATCTAGTACTCTCCACATATCCATATCCAGAAGTGGTTGTACCTAGAAACATTCCTTCGACGTGTACGGCTCCTTCCCAGTATCTTATTGATGTCTCCATTTCTTGATTCGGGATTAGTGCGGTTATTGTCAGTTCTGTGGAATATGTAGGCATTCTCATGCTCCATTGAACTGGATATGGTATACCGCTGGGGCTTACCCAGTAATCTAGATTTCGTATTTCAACGTCATCTGACGATAGGGATGACGTTTCCGAAGATGGGTCTATGATGATACCTTCACTCATATGGTCAGCAGATAGGTCAGACAATAGCATTTGATAGTACATCAACTCATGATTGTCATTTAACTGCAGGGCAAACCAATCCCAGCCAATCTGATTTTTGCTCAGTGCAGATGTGCTCCATTCCCGGTCCATCCAACTGGTCCCAGACACGATAGAAACCTTGTCTTTTATACGAAGTGTGCCAGAGGTATCAAGCCTGCTTATTGAGTAGTAGTAGGAAGCGTTAGACTCTTTGCTGCCTTTTCTGCTATAGCCATTGTCCCCCTGGAGAACGAGTGGTTTCGATGCCTTCAAGGATAAATCTATTGCTATATTGTCATGGTCTGCAACTAATCTGATTTCTGGTTTGTCACGTCCGGTTCCTGAGATAACCCAATCTTTGAGCCAGACAGAGAATTTATCAGGTTCGGTGCTAGATGCTCCTGCCAGACCTATAGAATCTCTGCTAAATCTCTCGCCTGAATGAAATTCCTTGTTGTCGACATCGGTTATAGCGATGTGTCCCATGTATATGTTTTCTACTTGCCACTGTGTTTCTCGGGAGTTTGGAGGTTTTGGCATGCCGATCCTAAAAAGTGTGAATTCATATCCAAAGTGTGACTTATAGGAATTCTTGAGGTTACCCGTGAAATACCACCACTCGATCCCATAATCAACATGTGGTCCGTGGTCTTTGGGAAATTGAAATTGTCTTGGTCCAGATACTTGTTTGAACGAACCATCATTGTATTGAGACATAGCTTCTGCAAGACTTTCGTTTTGCAGATGAGGGCTTATGGATTGTGAAGTTGCATCGATTGCTTCATTATAAATTATTGCAAACGAGCCTCCCGCTATTAAGACGATCAATATTGCAATGCCTGAAAATATTCGCTTCATTCTACTCGTCCCTCAGGTCTACGAATGAAGGTGTGGTAAGTGTTCGTATAGCAGGATAGGCACATGCTGATAGTGACGCGACTATTGCTATGAATATTGCTTCAAACAGGATATATGGATATATATGGAGTTCCATAGACCATCCGAAGGATCTGCTGTTAACTACGTATATTAATCCGGCAGCCATACTTATGCCCACAGGAATGGCGAATATCCCTGCTAAAATGCCGATTAATAATGATTGAGTTGCAAGCAATCTAGATATTTGTGATGGCACTAATCCGATAGTTTTTAATATGCTCATTTCTTTTCGGGATTCTGTTTGCAGGGCTAGGAGTGCACCAAGTACTCCTACAAAAGCGATAATTATGGCGATTATACGCATCACAGAAGTTATCTTGAAACTTCTGTCAAATACTTCTAGTGCCGCTTGTTTTAGCTCGTAGTCCGATCGTATCTCCAGAGTTTGGATAGACTCAGTAATGGTAGAGATTTTGGATATAACATCGTCGATGTCATGGCCTTCTGTTAAATGGATCCTAGCCGAAGATGTTTTTTTGTCATTCCATAAGTCTTGGTAGATATTACTGCTTATCATTACAATACCATCGCTTGAACTGTAGTCGTAATAGATGGCACCTACCGAGAATGATTTTGGTCCACCATTAGTGTTCAGTACTAGACGTGATCCGACGTTCAGATTATTCCGGTACGCGAAAGGTTCTGAGATAAGTACTGTATATCCCTTTTGAAACGTATCCCAAACAGTATCAGGGTTTCCGTGTTTGAATCTCGTAGGGCGATTGAATGTTTCGTACGCAGTCTGTATGGCGACAACGTTCACCTGGCCGGTTGGTGAATTGACTTTAGCACGCCTGAACGTATCAATAGATTCTATTTCCGGAATTGATTGTAGCGCCGTGAGTATTTCTTCGTTTATTGCACTCTGTCCTAGATCTAGTGACACTGAAGGGCTGGATATATATATTCCATTTCCTAAAGCAGTATCAAGCCATACGTCTACAGTGGACCGGAAGCTTTGTATCATAAGACCGATCCCTACGGTTAAGGAAATCGCTATGGTGAGTGTGGCGATTGCAATGGATGTTCTGCTCAGCGAATTTAATACACTTCTAGTAGCTATCGAACCTATTATTCCAAATGAGTATCTTAATGGGGGAGCGATTATTGTGAGTGCTATAACGGTCATTATGGGTATCAAGAGTGCACCTCCCAACACTAGAAGGAAGAGCCCTATGAAGCCCAATATTAGACTGGTGCTGGGAGTTATCAGAACTATAGCGCTGACTAATAAAGTTAAAATTCCAGTTGCGCTTGCGTACGGTATGTATTTAGACGTGGTTATTTCTAAAGAAGAACGTGTGATCGTAACACCGGGTGGCACTCTAGTCGCCTCGATTGCTGGAATAATTGCAGATACTGTAGCCACCAGAACACCAAGAACACTGGCTTGGAGGATTGTTGCTGTGTCCACGCTTAATTCATTTACAGTTACTGAAAAATAAAGGTCATTAATTGTTTGGACCACGATATTTAAGATTAGCTTTCCAAGAAAAATACCTAGAAATATTCCTGCTATAGCACCGGCTATGCCGGTTAAAATTCCTTCAATTATGATCAATGCGAATATTTGTGTTCTTGAAACTCCAATGGCTCTCATCATTCCAATTAGTTTGCGACGCCTCACAACCGAAAAAGTTATGGTGTTATATATGATGAAAGCGCCAACTACTAATGCGAGTAATCCTAAGGCTGAAAGATTTACATCAAAAGCTCGCGTAATTTGTGTGGCAGATAAAAGACGGGATTCTACTGACGTTACGTATACCCCATTGGGTAATAACTCTTGAATATTGGTCACATCTGAATCAGATATTATTAGATCAATTCTGCTGATGGTATGGGATCGCCCCGTAATTTCTTGGGCTGTAGAAATGTCAGTGAAAATCACGGTTGATAGGGCTTTGTCAGTGACTGTGTTAGTAGCATCCAGGATTCCAATTAGAGTTAAAGAGTGACTTATGCCATTAATTTCTATATCAATGACGTCTCCAATAGATAAATCCAACCTGTCTGCGGATGACTGTGTGGTGAAAATAGTATTGGGTGAAGATATTAACCCGCTGATATCGGTCCTTGAAGACTGGGTCCAGTAGGAACGAAACGCTATCTCTGAAAAGGGGTCTATGCCTAAAAGTACGATAGGCATGGGGTTTTGTTTGCCAAGGCTTTCTTGAGTAAAAGCTATTCCATTAGATTCTATTATTGGAGATGCATTCTGTATTGATAAGTCTGTCGTCACTTGTCGAAGTATTTCTTGTGGCAAACCATTGGGTCCTGAAGTGATGAAGTGGGTTGTTTGGTCAGTAATTGCATTAGTAGAAAGAGAAAATGCCCGCTTTGCACTTTGATTGGACAGATCAATTGAGATGATTACCGCAACGCCAAGAGAGATTCCTAGTATAGATAGAAACACTTGGATGGGATGTTGTTTTAGATAGGTCAGGCTGGAGAGCCACAAGCGTGGAGTCAAGGAATATCTCCGCGTTCACTAATTTGGCCACCCTCGACTACGAAAATCCTGTCTGCTAACGTAATGAAGTCATTCCTATGGGTAACTACTACGAGGGTTTTTTTAAATTTGGAGTGTAAATCACGTAAGAGTGTCATGATTTGATTGGCGTTCCCTGAGTCTAAATTTCCTGTAGGTTCGTCTGCTAGGATTATTGGTGGGTCTGAGGCTAATGCCCGTGCTATAGCCACTCGCTGTTGTTCCCCGCCTGATAATCTGTCTGGAAAGGTATTTTGACGATCTAGTAGGCCCACGGTATGTAATAGATCTTGAGCTAAATTTTTAGCGTGTTTTGATTTTGTTCCGTTAAGTTCCATTGGTAGGATGACGTTATCAATAACACTTAGGGTTGGTAGTAGATTGAAAAATTGGAACACTATGCCGATTTGTGTTCTTCTAAACAGCGTTCTGTGTTTTTCATTCATATTGGTCAAGTTTTGACCGTTTATGATTATCTCGCCGGAAGTTGGTAAGTCTATGCCACTTATTATGTTTAGTAGAGTAGATTTTCCAGAACCACTTGGTCCAAGGAGAACAGAAAATGCAGTTTCAGGTATTTCTGCTGTTATGCCTTCTAGCACTGAACGGAATCCACTGCCTTCAGGATAACGCTTTGAAATGTTCTTTAAGACTATCATGGGATTACTAATATCTGTTTTGAGTTGGAATGTTTATTGCCAATTTTTTGCTTTTGGGGCATTAATATCTGGATTAAGTGAATGAGCATTTTTAACTACTACATTTATAGTACCATCTTGTCGACTTATTATTCCTTCTACAATGATGACTGGCTCACGTAATACTAATTTAAGGGTTTGATATATTTTTGGCCATATAACTAATGGGGTATGGCCAGTTTCATCTTCTAAGGTCATGTAGATAGCGTTTCCTAAAGGTTTTTGACGTCTGATGACAATTCCTGCCACTTGAACCTTGGTGCCATGAGCAAGTTGTAGTGCAGCTTGACTAGTTAATACAGCGTCCTTTAGATGGTTCCTGAAGAAATGCATCAAGTGGCCTTTTGTATATAAACCTAGTGATCGATACTCGTATTGCATGATTTCTTCAGGTGTTTCATTGGAAAGAATTAACATGTCTTGATCAATGGGAAAATTCAGCGTTGCCTGACTATTGGAAGGTTTGTACAAAAGGTTGATTTGTGCCAAAGCACGTTTTCGGCTTTCAATAAGATTGTCAAATGCACCTGATTGTATGAGCCTTTCAAGAGATAGACGATCCAGTCTTGTATGTTGAATAACTTCTTGTAAGGTCTTGAAGTTGCCATGGTGGTTTCGTATTTCTAGAATAGCGTTGGATGTTTGGGTGCCTATACCAAGAATGTTATTTAGGCCAAGTAATAGAGATTCATTTTGTATGGTGCATTTATTAGCACTGTAATTTATATCCGGATTTAGAACGTGAATGCCGTGTCTTTTTGCGTCCTCTTTAAGAGTCTCTAAATTGTAAAACCCCATCGGTTGCTGATTAAATATGGCGATAAAAAATTCGAGTGGATAATGGTATTTTAGCCATGCCATGTGGTATGCAGTGACTCCAAAAGCAAATGCATGTGCTTCAGGAAACATGTAATTCCCATTAAACTTTTGAAAAATGGTTTTGGCGATATCAATAGGAACACCTTTTTGGGTAGAACCTGTTCTAAACATCTCCCAATATTTTTTTATATGAGAGATGTTTTTACGCTTGTTAAATGTCGTAAATGCTCTCCTGAGTTTATCCGCGTCTAAAGGAGACAGACCAGCTACATCTATAGCGAGTTGATTTACCTGATCCTGAAAAAGTATTACTCCTAATGTTCGTTGTAATGCCATTTGTTCAAGAGGGTGGTCATATTCCCATTTTTGACCATTGCGTCTTTTTATGAATTGGGTAACTCCGTCATTTGCTCCTACTCCTGGTCGTACTGCAGCAACTTCATACGCCATATCTGTAAGATTTGATGGTTTTATACGCGGAGTAGTTTGTCTTTGAGCAGCACTTTCTATCTGAAATATTCCAATAGTGTCTGCGTTGTGAATAGATGAATATACATTTTGATCATTAAAATCAATTCTACTAAGATCTATGTATTTGCCTTGGCGATATTCAATAAGTTCGAGTATTTCTTGCATTTGAGATAATGTTCCAAGCCCCAAGAAATCTATTTTTATAAATTTTGCAGTATTTATAGTGTCTTTATCCCATTGGCATATATATCTTCCTTCTATGGATGCGGGTTGAATAGGTACCATATCTGTTAATGGAGATGAACTGAAAATCATTCCTCCTGGATGTTGTGCCAGGTATTTAGGAAATCCATCTAGTTGATGTGTTAAATCTATTAAATCTTTCCATATAGGTGTTGTGGCAACGTCCTTGAATTCGGGAAGTAATTCCATTTCCGATTGCAGGTCTTTAGCGTTGGAACTATCAACTCGATTACTAAGTTGTGTGAGATTGTGCTTTGGGAGTGATAATGCTTTACCAACATCTTGAATAGCACTCTTCATACGGTATGTATTAATCATTCCAGTTAATGCAGCATGATCCCATCCCCATTGCTTATGTACTCTTGATATTAGTTCCTCGCGTATGTTTCGGGGGAAATCCAAATCTATATCTGGTACCGAAGCCATATCTTCAGGAAGAAACCGTTCTAAAGATAAATTAAACTCTAATGGGTCTATATGAGAAAGGCCTATTAAATATCCAACTAACATTGCCACTGAAGACCCCCTTCCTCTTCCTGGCGGTCTTTCTTCTAAAGGTATTTCTCTATCTATTAAACCCAAATCAACCATTACTTCTCGTGCGATCTGTATGATTTCATGGTATATCAATAGGAATCCTGATAAATTGTGTTTCTCGATTAGTCTAAATTCTTCTTCTAATCGATCGGATATTCTTGAATTGATTTCTCCGTATCTCCTAATAGCGGCGGTTTGACATAGCTCTTTTAGATAACTTGTTTGAGTATGTCCTTTTGGAACAGGATAATTTGGGAATTTATATTTCAAATCGTTGATTAAGTTAAACGAACATCGTTCAGCTATTTTTAGAGTATTTTTAATGGCTTGCGGTATATCTCTGAATATTTTTTCCATTTGTTGAGATGATTTAAGGTGGTAATGGTTATTGGTTTTCAGATAGGGAGTAGAAGTTTCCAGCGATTGATTGTGTTTGATGGCGACTAACACATCCTGTAAGTGTTGTCTGTATTTTTTGTGATAGTGAACATTATTAGTAGCAACTACGGGTATTCCAAGATTTTTGCTAAGTTCTACTAGCCGCTTATTACGTGCAAAATCGCCTTTGACAAAGTTATTTTGGAGTTCGATAAATACATTGTTCGTTCCAAATAATTCTAGAAGATTTCTTAAGTCGTATTCTGCTTGAGAATAAAAGCCTTTTGATATTGAGCTGGGTATTGAACCTTGGGAACATCCTGTAAGTAAAATAAGGCCATCTGAATAATCTTTGAAATAACTGGAGTCTAAACGGGGTTGCCTATCTTCAGATTCCATGTACGCGTGGGTTACTAAATTGCAAAGATTAGTATATCCGAGTCTGTTTTGTGCTATTAATGTTAAATGGGAATTATCTGTGAGCGTTATTTCCACTCCAGTTATTGGTTGAATATTGGCAGTTTTAGATATTTCTGCAAAAGATAGAGCCCCACAGATATTATCATGGTCAGTAAGTGCCAGCGCAGGGTAATCTAGAGATTTAGCAGTTTCTACTAGCTCTTCAATTCTTGAAGCACCTTCTTGGAATGAATAGTAACTGTGGCAATGTAATTCTACGTATGGCATATATACAGTTAGTTTTTTTGGCGATACCAAAGATCGCTTGTTAAGTCACAAAAAATAGTTAAATCATTGTTGGTTGTTGTTGATACTCGAAAATATCTTCTATTAATAGCAGTAGGTCTCCACCATTCTGTATTTATTTCCCAAACTTCGTTTATTTTTATAATTCTGGAAGTCTTATTCGCAGAAGTAATTGATATAGGTCTTTGATGTTTATTGACTTGTATTGTTATAGATTTGGGAGCATTTATGAGACGAATGGGACTAGGACGGTTTTTCGTTCTGGAATAGGAGACCATGGTTCTACATCCTTGGCTACATATAATAGAGGTTCATTTCCCCAGCGCATTTGTGTTTGATGAATAACTTCTTTGAGATATTCCTGATCTCTAATATTTGAAAACAGNTTAGTCTGNGACCCGGATTCACCAGTTAATCCTATTAGGGTAACTTTCATGTCTTCCAGTGCTCCAGGAATATGTATGCTTTGAAGAGTGTTTTTAATCACTGGTAAAGCGCTGGATTTATTTACTGATTGCTTGTAGTTGAATTGTTTTGTCCAAGGTTGATGATTAATTATGTTAGATTCAATTTGTATTTTTCTGGCATATTTGTTTTTCATATAAGGTCTGGAGAAAGCTCTGCTTATCAGAGAGTCTATTGCTATCAAAATTCCGTCTAATGTTGTTTGAGGATATGGGAATATAAGTTCTTCAGTGATTATTTCCTCTATTTGTCTTGGGTATATAGGTCGTTTGTCTATACCATTAGCTAATTCCCATGCCTGTACTCCTTCCTTTCCAAAATTAGCCTGTATAGATCCTAAGGATTGTTTAGAGATATGACTTAATGTTGATAGGCCAAATTCTAGAAGACGGGTTTTTGTTTCCCATGATATGGGAAGCAGTTTGATGGAATATTTATCAAGAAATGGAATTAGATTAGAAGGAGCTTTCGTTGATCCACTAGACGGACTGTTTAAAGCTGCCAAATATGCAGGAAATTTGGATTCTGCTACTCCTAATCGTGGATTGAAGGAGGAAGGAATAGAATGAATTAAATTTGTAATTAAACGTGCTTCAGAACCGTACATTATCTCAAGCCCATTTAGGTCTACATATGCATGTCCGAGAGAATATTTTTCAACATTTGGGCTTCGGATTTCCAGATTTTTTACTATTGATTCAAATATTTCTTCGTAATATAGTTCGCTACTTTCGATTAGAATTGCATCCTTGCATATTGAAATGGCTTCTTGTAGGGGCATTCCAATGCTGATGCCAGATGTGTGTATTGAGTAATCCAGAACTGTTTGGGTTTTGCTGGATTCTTCAATAATGATTACAGGTTTGTTCTTTAACGTGTTGTTTCGGTGCAACTCGGCTTTAATTGGAAAATGAGTAATTAATATGCAAGCTAATGACATTTTTATACACAGCAAATTATTGAATTAAGTGTATTTAATAGAACATTTGTTCCATTTTCAATAGTCGATAGTCATTTAAATGTTAGTAGTGAACATAAATGTATATAAGTTGCATATGGGCAAGAAAAAAGCCTCCAGATAAACTCTGGAGGCTTTTTATTTTTCTAATCACTTAAATATTATTCTAGATGAATGGTGGCAGTGACTCTAGGTGCGTTTCCGACGACTCTAGTGGTATGACCGGTTCCAGTTACATCTTCAGCTAAATTAACATCTCCGGGTCCTAGATGCTGAATTCTTCCGTCGCGTAGTCCTATTTCTGCTTCTCCGGATAAGGTAATAATGTATTGTCTTCGAGGTGCGTTATGCCAGTCACTGAAATAGCCGGGATCTGAGGATCTGAAAATCGCTTTGGTAGCCTCATGTAATGTTGTTAAATCTGGAGTGGAAGCTAGGTCTAATTCTTCCATTTGGGATGTACCATCTGCATCTGTATAAAGTCTGAAAAAAGCCATAGTAGTCTCCTTTTATATTTATGTTTTACATATTTGGAAATTATGTTGCTATTTTATATATTCTTGTGGCCGTATCATGAAATAAATCAGATCTTTCTTTATCAGAGTATTGTTTGGATAGAATTTTGAAGGCATTAAATAATATGTTGTATGAATATGAAACTTTGTCAGGAGGAAAATTGCTTTCAAACATACATCGGGCCGGAGTAAATTGATCTATGCAATAATTAATCAAAGGAGCTAATTCATTAGACAAATTTTCTGAACTTATGGGTTTGCTGTATGTATGCCAAAGAAAACCGTACCTTGGTTGTCCTATTCCCCCAAGCTTCAATACTATGTTATCGCATTCTGATACTTTCTTAATACCTTCTCTCCAATGAGGTAAAACTTCATTGTCTCTATTGGCATATGGCCCTATTCTGTACAAACCACCAATGTGATTCAATATGATTGTTACATCGGGAACGGCTTTGGCAAAATCTGCTAGTTCTTCTAGTTGGTGGAAATAGACTGTTATGTCTAAAGATAATCCCATGTTTGCCAGTATCTGTGCGCCTTTTCTAAAATTTGAGTTTGCTAATTGTTGTTCTGGTGCACGTGTTTCTACTTCAGGATTTGGATCCCATCCGCAAGGTTGTCTAATGCCCTGAAATCTGTTTGGACTAGCTAGTTTAAGAGATTCCAAAACTGGTTGGACTTTTTCTCCGAGGTTTAGATTTCCATTTCCAATTATTGCCGCTGCAGCCCTGGTTGGGCCATAAACACCGCTAGCGCTGGCTGCTGCTAAACCCTGAACAAACTCGATTTCTCCAACAGACTTTAAATCATCAGGACCATCTGGTTTATACATGGATCTGGTTTCAATAAACACTGTAGATCTTATATTATGGCCGCTATATACGTCGGCATTCAGTTCATCTAAAAGATATCTTTGATAGGGAATACGTACATCTCTAAAATCCCAGAAGTGGTGATGAGGGTCGCATATGGGAAGGTCAGGTTCTATCGTAGGTTCTTGAGTTAAAGCAAGCCAGTCATTATCTCCATATGGCATAAAATTTCCCCTGAATGCTCTTAAAACTTGATCATCATAGCATAGGATGTTATCCAACTTGATGTATGTCAGCGTATTCTATTTGTACTTTCCTGTTAAATAGCGCCATCTTATTTTTATTAAGTCTAAAGCCATTAAAATAGGGTCTAGTCCAGGTCGTACCTTGCTTTGGTCTTTATAGTACCAATCAATACCTATCTCTGTGATAATTAAATTTGATTTTTTTGCTAGAAATAATAC
>PBPE01000031.1 GCA_002724585.1 Dehalococcoidia bacterium
AAGCTTGTTCAACGCTCAGCATGTCTTCATTTGAATGTCGATGTCCATGACTATGAATAGGTTCCATCTAGTAGCGATCCTTTTGTTGTGGATGGGTTGACATTGTTAGCTCGTACGTAAGACTGCACCCATGTCCTTTTCAATTGCTCTTAGAAGTGATTTGAGGGCTTTATCTACGTCTGTATTCGTTAATGTCCTATCTGGCGCTTGAAAATATATGTGTACTCCCAAGGATTTCATTCCTGGTGGTAGAGATTCACCGGAATATACATCAAAGATGTATGCGTCAGTGACTAATTTATCTCCAACTAAGGTCTGAACTACTCTTTCACTGGATACATTCTCCGGTACCATT
This sequence comes from Dehalococcoidia bacterium, assembly GCA_002724585.1. Taxonomy (GTDB): domain Bacteria; phylum Chloroflexota; class Dehalococcoidia; order Lucifugimonadales; family UBA3495; genus UBA3495. The sequence continues at coordinate 356 of PBPE01000031.1, forward strand.
AATGCAAGGTCTCGTTTAGCTGCTGGGAATCTGGATAATGGTTTGAATGCCCAAGTCGAAGCACGCTGGGACTCCAATATTGCTTCTAGATCGAGTTCGAACATGATTGTATTGGGTGTTCTAATATCAAATCCATCTTTTACCGTTTCGGATATCCCTCCGATCACTCCTATCTGTAAACCATTTACCAAAATACGAGCGCAGTATGATTCTTTGAAGCATGTCTCCGTATGAGGTTCATATGTTTCAGTGATGCCAGTTTTTTGCAACCCTGCGTGAAGTAATCCTTTAAGATCATAAAAATCGGTATTATGATTGCTAGTAATCCATGATGGAGGGTTAAAAGGCCCAGATATAACACCGACTATCATGTCCTTTTCTCGTGGAAGATTCGGCTTATCCTGAATAAATACCCTGCCGGTTTCGAATAATCTAATCGGAGTTTCGGGGTCTGTGTGAGTCTGATTGTAATGTAATGTTTGTAAGATGCTTGGTCTTAAACTAGGTCTCAGATATTCCTGTTCTGAATTCATTGGATTGGCAACTTGTAGTGGAAGTTGCTCGTCCAATAGAGGTCCGCAGTGCCTTAGTGAGTCCAGCGTAATTAATGGGTAGCTAATTGTTTCTTGCAGTCCGACTGAAGCAAAGGCTTCCCTAAGAGTGTTTCGCAATTCTATTGATGGAGTCCTGATTTGATGGGGTATTGGAGTAGATAGGGCTATTGTAGGGACTTCTTCATAGCCGATTATTCTTATTACTTCTTCAACTAAATCTTCTTCGATCTGAAGATCATTTCTCCAATAAGGTGGTGTAACTGATATCTCTCCGCTAGAGCCGAGCGATGTTTTCATACCGAGGGATTCTAATACTGAAAGCACCGTCTGCGAGTCGATGTTCATGCCGAGCATTTTATTTAATTTTGAGAGAGTCAGCTTGATAGTAGGATCAAGTTGTATGTCGTCCGATTTGATGTCTACTGATCCTGTACAAACTGTTCCCCCAGCCAATTCATGAATAAGTTGGGATGCGCGTCTAAGCGCTATGGGTGCCAGCTCGGGCCTTAACCCTTTTTCAAACCTAAGCGTGGCCTCGGTTCTCAGTTGGAATGACTCAGCGGTAGCCCGGTTGTTGTAATTGTCAAAAGTGGCAGATTCTAGAAATATTGAGGTGGTATTAGCATCTATTTCACTATTAGCTCCTCCGATAACTCCGCCAAGCCCAATAGGTTTATGTGCATCAGCAATGACCAAATGGTCAGGGCTAAGTTTACGCTGGATACCATCTAATGTTTCTATTACTTCATTTTGCTTTGCTCGCCGAACGATTATTGTGCTATCCTCGATCTTGTTGAGGTCGAATGCATGGAGTGGTTGATTGTATTCCAGCATAACGTAGTTTGTTATATCTACAATGTTGTTAATGGATCGGATGCCTACCTTTGCTAGCCGGTCTTGCATCCACTGTGGAGAGCTACCAATATTTACATTAGTTATAACATTCCCAGTATATCGTTTGCATAAGTCATAATCTTGAACTTTAGCATTGATCATAGTATCGATATCAGTTTGGCAGACATCATATTCTAGAGTGGGTTCTTTCACATCTAATTTGAATATTGCTGCGACTTCGTGAGCTACGCCTATCATCGATAGGCAATCAGATCGGTTTGGTGTTAGCTCGAGGTCTAGCAGCGTGTCACCTAGGTAATCGTCAAGAGTCATTCCTACGGGAGCATCCTGCGGTAGGACTATAATCCCTTCGTGGTTGGTGCCGATACCAAGTTCCAGCTCAGAACAGATCATACCCTGAGAAGTAATGCCCCTGATTTGCGCGGCTTTTAAGGTTTCAGTGTTTCCAGTGCGTGGGTTGTGAAGTGTTGCACCTATTTGTGCAAAGCATATGTTCTGGCCTGCAGCAACATTTGGTGCTCCGCACACTACTTCTACTTCTGTACTGTTAGTGCTGACTTTGCATAGGTTTAAACGGTCAGCATTGGGATGTTTATTGACTTCAAGAACTCTGCCGACATAACAATTTTCCCAGCCGCCGTGGACTATAACTTCGCCTAGCTCTATTCCAGCCATAGTTAAGCGATGTCCCAGTATATCGGGGTCTACTTCGATATTTACATATTCTTGTAACCAACTTAGAGGTACCAGCATAATTATCCTATGGTGATTAGTAAACTTGTATGAGAGATAACAATTATTCTCTTAGCAGGAATATAGATTGATGCATCAATAAATATCCATTAAAACTGCTGAAGAAAACGTAGGTCATTGGAGTAAAAGTGCCTGATGTCATCTATCCCATATTTCAACATAGCGATACGTTCAGGACCCATTCCAAAAGCAAAACCTGTATATTTATCTGTATCATACCCTGCTCCACTGAGTACTTTTGGATGAACCATTCCGGCTCCCATGATCTCGATCCATCCGGTGTCTCTACAAATCCTGCATCCTGAACCAGTTCCATCGCACGAGAAACAATCTATAGAGACATCGACTCCTGGTTCGACAAACGGAAAATAATCACATCTGAACCTAATTTTTCTGTCCTCTCCAAACATCCTTCGAGCGAATTCATATAAAGTACCTTTAAGATTGGCAAATGTAATCCCTTCGTCGACTGCTAATCCTTCTATCTGATAAAAGTGCCATTCATGGGTAGCGTCAGTGGCTTCGTACCGGTAACATTTACCAGGTACTATTACCCGTATTGGTGGTTCAGTGGATTCCATGACTCTCGCTTGCATTGGAGAGGTGTGAGTCCTAAGCAGGAATGGTGTGTCGCCGTTTTCGTCCTCTTGGTTTATCCAGAGTGAATTCCACATATCTCGGGCGGGATGTCCTGATGGTATGTTAAGCATTTCAAAATTGTAGTGGTCGAGTTCAACTTCGGGCCCTTCGACAACGGAGAACCCCATATTCTCAAAGGCACGAGTTATTTCTAGGACAATACTAGTAGTGGGGTGTAATTTACCTGTAAGGATCGGCCTGCCTGGCAGAGTTACATCAATGGCTGGTTTAGTGCTATCAAAATCATTGTAGGTTGCTAGTGTTTGTTGCTTTTGTTCGAAGAGCTGTTCTAGCAGGGCTTTACTTTTATTAGCCAAATTTCCAGCATTTTTCCGTTCTTCTAGGCCTAGTTCAGACAATCCGCGTAAGATAGACGTCAGCTTACCTCTGCGTCCCAAGTAAGATACTCTCCATTCCTCAAGTTTTTCTAAGTCGCTAATATGTGAGAGTTCTTGACTAGCTGAGGTGGTTATTTGTTCAATGGTTTCTAATGACGTTGGATTCAATATATTCTCGTAAATATCTTTCAGGAAAAGTGTTACGTCTTTCGTAGCACAATTATAGGATTCGTGCTGCGGTGGGTCAAGATAACAACAAGTCATAGTGTATAATCTCCGACCAGTGAATTAAAAGGGATCAGTAAGGGATTTATAGCATTTATATGGATGAGAGTTTACCGAAAAAACGTAGGGCGAATTACGGATGGGTCATATTGGCTCTAACATTCGGCAATATATTTGTTGAAGGAGGCGTGAAAAATAGTCATTCTGTATTGCTGCCTGCTTTGAAGCAAGGTTTCGGTGGGAGTACTGCTCTTACTGCTGGAATATTTTCAGCTTCAGGCATTGTAGGAGCATTTTCTGCTCCTATCTTGGGCAAGTTGCTTGATATGTTCGGTGCTAAGTATATGTTTTTGGTTGCAGGGATTGTTATTTTGGCAGGGTGGTGGGCTAGCAGTATGGTTAACCATATATGGCAATTGTTTGTTTTCTATAGTTTAGTCGCTACAGTTGGTCAGACGATGATCGGGTTTTTCACAGGAACAGCAGTATTGACACCGTGGTTCCCACAGACCAAAGGACTTATGTTGGGAATCGCTGATGCTGGAAATCCTACTGGCCAGGCTGTTATTACGCCTTTCGCTCAGTATACGGTGAGCAAATATGGGTGGCGATCAGGATTCCAGGCACTTGGAATAATATTTTTCCTTATAGTTTCTCCTTTGAATTTCTTGGGCCAGCGTAAGCCACCTGGATATGGCAATAGTTCAGGGTCGCCAAAACATGGCGACTCTGAGGAGTCACATCGTGCGGGCAGTGAGGTCTATACCTCACTGGAACATGATCCGATACCAGCCCACAACAATCAGGAACATTTCAATGCTTTGAGCGAAGCTAGTGTATGGCTACTGCTTTTTTCCAGAGCCACACAAGCTTTATCAAATCAAATGACTAGTTTGCACATAATCGCCTTTTTTGTATCGGCTGGATATGGCGAGATGCAGTCTGCAAGCGCCATTGGAGTAGCAGGATTGTTTGGAGTAGGAGCTCGTCCGTGCTTTGGCATATTGTCAGACAAATTTGGGCGAGAGACTGTTTATAGTCTGCGAATACTTATGACAGTTCTGTCTTTGGTGATAATTATCCTATTTGCCAAAAACGCTGCTCTTTGGCCGTTGTTAATATTTGTAGGTTTAACAGGATTAAGTGATGGGAGTGGTTTATTAATTGGAGTTAAAGCTGCTGATATTTATCCATCTCATGTATTAGGTTCGGTTATGGGAGTTATAGAAGTAGGTCGTGGAATAGGACTGGCTGCTGGTGGAGTGTTAACAGGCCTTATGTTTGATTTATATGGAAATTATACTGCTGCTTATTGGCTAGCTGCTTTTCTATTATTGATGTCAATAGGTTCCATGTGGGCTCTGAAATTAATCACTCCAATGTATACTCAAAGAAATCTAAAAAATGATTGAGTTGTATTGCCAAATACTGAGAGAGCAACGACGTGTATAATCTCTGATTATAAGTTTTTATGAGTTTATTAAGTGGTGGAGGATGTTTTATGCCAATTATTCAAAGACCTTATGTTCCCCCTGAGGATCAAGTGCCTCAAGAAGAAGAATATGTCAATCCAGGTGATCCACAAGAAAATGGCTCTTCCGGAGAACCTATAACCTTTTACGCTGATTCTATGCATGTTTATAGTAGTCTGTATTCCGCTGTGTTGTTCTTTGGGGAACAAATGGAAGAACGTGAGCCGATATTGCGCGCTCGTATAAAAGTAAGTCCTCAGATGTTAAAGGCAATATCTATTTTGACTAGTAAACATGTACGGGAATACGAAGAAGCAGTAGGTCCTATTAGTCTTCCTGATCAGGTTTATGCTGCATGGGAAGTGGAGTCGGAACATCTTGGAGAGTAACGAAAATCTAGGTCCCGACCGTCTTATCGCAGAAGATTTAGCACTTCCTGTATCTATCGAGCCTGGTATGGATGGTTCTGATCCGGATGTGCTAGAGTGGAGATTGGTGAGTACAACTCAACCTAACAGGGCTACTTTTCATATTAATCATAGCGATGTAACTAACGTTAGAGTTGGGGTGTTGCGTGCATCGGATTTTCCGCCAGACACGCCTTTTGTACTAGTCGATGATTTGCCAATAATCGTTATCGACAGTCTGGATAAATATTGGGCCGGTGAATCAAGAACAGCACTACCTCTTGGTGGATTACGTGTACCAGTAGAAGGTGATACGGAGGAAGAGGCCAAAGCCAACTTAGCTAGGGATTTGGCTGCTCAGTTTAGATTACTCTTACTGTTGCATTCATCTAGATCAGGAGATATGGCGCCAGAACTGTTAAATAACATTAATTATTTGGGTTCGATAATGATAGCGCGAGAATCCTGATAGTAGCTTGGATATTTGGCTAGCTAATGTGTGATGATATCCATCTGACTATGTCGCGGTTATTGACCATTTCAGACTCGTTATCCTGTCTAAGTTTTACTTCTAGTTGCCCGTTCTTTAGGTTTCTAGGACTGATTACGACACGCAATGGCAATCCAAGCAAGTCAGAATCATTGAATTTAACACCAGGAGTCTGATCAGTTCTGTTATCGTACAAAGTTTCTATACCGGCCTCCCAGAGTTCCTGATAGAGGTCTTCAGCAGATTGGGCGACGTCATCATCTGATAGATTTAGACCTATCAGATGTACTAAGTAAGGTGCAATGGATTTAGGAAATAGAATTCCTTTTTCATCATGGTTTAGCTCTATAGTCGCGGCCAATAGTCGTCCTACGCCGATGCCATAACAACCCATCATTATGGGTATGTGATCTCCGTTTTGGTCTAAGTAGAGTGCTCCGAGGGTTTCACTGAAAAACGTGCCTAATTTAAAAATATGCCCGACTTCTACCCCGCGCGTGGCCTCTAGAGTAGACTCACAGTTAGGGCATAGATGTCCCGGTTCTGCTAAAGATATGTCCTCTTCAATATCTACTGTGAAATCCCGTGGATAATTTACGTTTGTAAAGTGGACCCCTTGTTCATTACCCCCAGCTACAAAATTGGTTCCATTATTTATGGAGTAATCTCCTATTTTTCGAATTTTGGTAATACCAATTGGCGAAGCAGACCCTGCAACTAGACCTGCAGATTCTACTTCATTGTCATTTGCAATCCTAAGGTCGCTGCAATGAAGTGTATTTTTTAGTTTGACCTCGTTAATTTCTAGATCTCCCCTGATGGTCGCAAATATAAGTTCTTCATCAGCTATGTAGAACACGGCCTTCAAGGTTTGCGAGGGCAGGATGTTCAAATGGTTGCATAGATCAGGTATGGTCTTGATGTTAGGGGTAGATATGCGTGAGACTTTTGCCTCGGGACTGGGAGTGGTTATTGGAAGTAACCGGCTTTGGGCTTTCTCTGAGTTAGCCGTATAAGAACACGTAGGGCAGTTTATAATAGTGTCTTCCCCTGTTGGTGTCGGGCAGATGAACTCGTGGGAATCTTTCCCGCCAATGGCACCACTATCGGCTTCTGCCATAAGGACTGGCAAGCTACAAGACGAATATATTTTTTTATATGCTTGGGCCATGGATTGATAGCTGAAGTCCAAGCTGGTCTCGTCAGTATTGAACGAGTATGCGTCTTTCATCGCAAATTCTCGCACCCTAACTAGCCCTGCTCTAGGTCTTGGTTCGTCTCTAAATTTCGTCTGAATTTGATAGAGTATTAACGGTAGGTCTCTATAACTTTGAACGTTTGATCTTACGATGCTGGTTACGACTTCTTCATGTGTTGGGGCCAGCACCATTGGCCTGCCTCTTCGATCCTCTAATGAGAATAGATTATCCCCAAAAGNCTCTTTTCGACCGGTTTCTCGCCNTAGTTCCTCGGGTTGAAGGGATGGCATTAATAGCTCTTGGCCNCCGGCTTGGTCCATTTCGAATCGGATTATGGCTTCTAACTTTTTTAAAGAACGCCAAGCCAAAGGCAGATATGCATATACACCACTGGAAACTTGATGTATGAGCCCTGCTTTGAGCATTAGTCNATGGCTACTGGTTTCGGCTTCNGGAGGATCTTCGCGGAGAGTTTTTGACAGCATATGAGTGAATTTCATATTTCGACTGGCCTTTCGTAGTAACTGTTATCCATTATTGTATAGGGATGGCATTATGGTCCTCATCGTGTTCAGGCTGGAGTTNGGTCTATCTCTTCCATAAGCGCGGNCAGCATGTCTTCTGCCGGCACAACGCGNACTTTTTCTCCTTTNCGGAATATTACTGCTCTGCCNGCTCCNGCAGCGATGCCGACATCAGCATCTTTAGCTTCTCCTGGTCCGTTCACTTCACAGCCCATGACTGCAACTTTGATATTTTTATTGTTCTTTTTGAGTAAAGAATCTACATCGTTGGCAAGTTTGACTACGTCAACATCTGCTCTTCCACAACTAGGGCATGCTACTAAGGTAGTCCCTTTGTTACGCAAGTTTAATGATTTTAATATTTCATACCCTGCTGTTACTTCCTCAGNAGAATCTCCGCTGAGTGNTACTCTGATTGTGTCTCCTATNCCCTCATATAACAAAATACCTAGGCCTACCGCTGTTCTAATAGAACCTGATTGTACTGTGCCAGCTTCNGTTATTCCTAGATGGAGTGGATAAGGGACCATTGTACTTAGCTTTCGGTANGCTTCCACAGTAGTAGGAACATCAAAGGCTTTCATGGATATCTTAATTTGATCAAAGTCATGTTTCTCCAAGAAGCTGATTTCCCAAAGAGCGGTTGCTAGCATGTGATCAACTATGCTGTAATCTCCATCCGTCGCTTCTAATGCCTTGGGAAGTTTATTCACTAAGTCCATGTGTCGAGAGAATCCCTTTGTTCGTCCGATACCACCTACTGGTGGTAGGCTGCCAAAATTAACCCCGATCCGAATTGGTATATTGCATTGCTTTGCCTTGTCGACTACTTCCTTTACTTGGTCTTCATCTCGTAAATTACCTGGATTTAACCTCAAGCAGTCGACACCTGCGTCGGCNCANGCTAAGGCTAATTTATAATGAAAATGTATATCCGCAATTAGAGGTATGTTTATTTGTCTTTTTATGTCTTTTATTGCTAAAGCTGCTTCCATATCTGGTACAGCTGACCTGATGATTTCACATCCGGCTTCTTCAAGTTCATGTATCTGACGGACAGTAGCTTGCACATCCCGTGTATCTGTTTTAGTCATNGATTGGACGGTTATATCTGAACCGCCTCCGACTTGAACATTGCCGACATGGACAGGTCGGGTTACTCGTCGTTTTATCATAATTCCAACCTCGCGTGGTTAAAATACTGTATCAGCACAACTCATGTTACAGGAATTTTTTTATTGATACTATAACGGACTATACAGGTAATAATCTCACGTAGNCTGACAATTAANGGATTGTTGTTATCCCCCTAGTAGGCTTCCGCCTTGTATTAACCTATTTATGTCGTTGGCACTCACTAATATTACTAGTCCAATCAATGCGACAAATCCGATTATATGCACTAGATTTTCTTTTTCTGCGGGAATTTTTTTCCCGCGTCGTATCCATTCTATGATGACAAATAGCAACCTGCCACCATCCAACATTGGAATNGGTAGAATGTTAAGTATTGCTAGGTTGATGCTTATTAATATTGAAAGCATCAACCATCCTCTGGCGCCTCCCTGAGTTGTTATTTCACCAGTAATTTGAGCGATACCGATGGGGCCGGAAAATTCAGGATTAGCAGAGCCTGATATCCATCTGCTAATTTCTTGTTTCATGAGTATTAGCATGTCCCAAGTGCTGGTCGCTCCTAAGGCTAATGCAGTCCAAGGTGGATGAAATTGTTTTCTAGTAACGCTGTTCGATAGCTCGATACGGATGCCCGTGGCNCCTTGGCCGGTAGGCGGATCAATTCTGGGAGTTATTAGAATAGTTACTGGTGAGTTATCTCGAGNTATTATCCACTCCATTTCAGACCCAGTGTTCAGAGTTATGTTTTGGATTAAATCTGACGTTGACGTAATTATTTTGCCGTTGGTGCTTACAATATGATCCCCTGGCGTTAGTCCAGATATTTCTGCTGGAGAATCTGGAGATATATCTGAGATTATTACATTTCCGGTAACTATCTCGTGGGGGATCATAAATAATATGGCGAATACTATCACNGGAAATATAGCATTCATAACGGATCCGGCTACTAAGATGATTGCGCGTGATAGAGGGCTCTTGCTAGCAAGGCTCTGTGGTATTGAAGGATCATTTTCTCCTGACAGACGCACGAAGCCGCCCAAGGGAGTCCAGTTTACTGAATAAAGCATGTCGGAAATTATCAAATGATCGGATGAGACGCTTTTAATTCGTCCTTCATGCTGTAAGAGAGTTATGTTTGATAGCGGTACCTCTGGGTGAGAGGGAAATTTACCGTCAAGTCCCTTAACCAAGATAGCTTTGGCAATCAATAGGTTCTCATCAGTTGACTCGGAATATATGCGAACTAACTTACCAACTTCTAAGAGGTCCACATTCTGGGCATTAATCAATTGAGTTTCTGGTGTCAGTAACACTTTAGTTTTTCCAACATATATGCCAAACGCGCGTGGCGGGTACCCCACACCGAATTCTAGAACCTTTACTCCCAACCATTTGGCAGTGAAATAATGTCCGAGTTCGTGAATGACTACCAACATTACTAACATGGGTAGGAATGAGCCTATTGCTATTAATGTGGTCTGTATCATCAATTACACTGACACTAATTCTTGGGCTTTATTTGTTGCCCAGATTTCAGTGGTTATTATGTCTTCGAGAGTCGGATTGGTGAGATTTGTGTGTGCCGATAATACTTGTTCTAGTATTTCAGGTATCTGAGTGTACCGTATCTTGTTGTCCAAAAACGATTGGACCGCTACTTCATCAACTGCACTTATCACGGTAGGAAACGTCCCGCCTTTTGTAGCATATTCTAATGCTATTTCGAAACATGGGTAATCTTTAGCATCGAGAGGCTGGAATTCTAGGTTGTAGCTACTGTCAGTTGGGAGTCTAGGGATTTGGAGGTTGTTTCTCCTCTCCGGATAGAATAGAGCATATTGAATAGGGAGCCTCATGTTAGGAGGTCCCATTTGTGCTTTGACTGAGCCATCTATAAATTCAACCATAGAGTGCACTGTGCTCTGCGGATGAATCATTACCGTTATATTTTCCCAGTCCATATTAAACAGCCATTTGGCTTCCATAACTTCAAAAGCCTTATTCATCATTGTGGATGAGTCAATAGTGATTTTAGGTCCCATACTCCATGTGGGGTGTTTCAGAGCATCGGAAGGCGTTACTTTGTGCAACTCTCTATAAGGTATGTTTCTGAACGGGCCTCCAGATGCGGTTATGATAAGACGCCTAACCTCGCTGTCTTCACCTTGAAGGCATTGCCATATGGCGCTGGGTTCACTGTCTACTGGCAACACAGTACCTCCAAATGCGCGCTCGTATTGTTTAATCAGGTGACCAGCCATAACGATTGGTTCTTTGTTCGAAAGAGCAACTTGTTTTTTTTCTTGTAGGGCGTTTAAAGTCGGTATAAGTCCGACTGATCCGGATGTGGCGACCACTACTATATCTACTTCTTGTATGCGGGCCATATCGGCTAAAGAGTAGTATTTTGCAGACCGATTATCGGGTGTATATGCCGCATCAGAATAATAATATCTCGGTGAGAATTCTTGGATNTGCTCNTCCAGCAAGGAAATGTTGTTGCCAGCAGCTAAACCAACTAGATTGAGTTCGTTGGGGAAGGCTCTAACAATATCAAGCGTTTGCCGACCAATAGAGCCAGTAGAACCTAATACGATTATATTCTTCATAAGTTAAAATATCGTGAGAATAAGATAGTATGTTATTGGTATAGACCACAGCAGACTGTCTAGTCTATCTAGAAGGCCTCCGTGCCCAGGTAACAAACCACCTGTGTTTTTTACATTAAAAGTACGTTTAATTTTGGATTCTGTAAGGTCTCCTAATTGAGAAACGACTCCTACTGTAGCACCTAGTGCTGTTATTTGCCATAAATATCCTGGATTTTGTGACATATAACAGAAAACTATGGAGAACAATACACTTGCTATAATGCCGCTTATAGATCCTTCCCAGGTTTTATTTGGGCTGATTCTAGGTGCTAGTGCGTGTCGTCCTATTGTTTTTCCGACCAGTAGGGCTGTTGTATCTGTCGTAAAAGTAGCGAATATTGCAAATAGCAACCAGATTCTCCCTGAATATATACTCTGTTCGATCTCATAATACATGGGAAAATGCCCCATCAGTAGTCCAATGTATGTACAACTGAGACTCATGCATAGTAGAGCAGGGGCAAAACGAGGTTTTTCAGCGTTCACTATTAGCCATAGTGTGGAAGCAAATGTACCTATACAGGTGATCCCTGCAATACTAATAATTGAAGAATTAAAACTGGGTGAATTGGCCAGAGTAAGTATTAGCGCACATACCCATGGTAGACAGATTATTTTGGGTAGCCCTCTGTGGCCAATTCTGTATAGTCCGTATATCTCGCATATAGCTATCGAGGCTAGGATTAGCATCGCCGGTAATACGGTAATAGGACCATACCAGACCGTTGCAAATATTAGTGGTATCCCGACTGCTGATGTCAGGATGCGGGCTTTCAACTTGATGTCTCGAGCACTTTGCCAAAACGCCGTTGACGCTTGTTGAAGGCGCTGAGTGCCTTATCGATGTGTTTTTCTTGGAAATCAGGCCACATAACTTTGGTGTGGTAGTATTCACTGTACGCGGCCTGCCATAATAAGAAGTTACTGAGTCTTATTTCTCCGCCAGTCCGAATTATCAAATCTGGATCTGGAGATTCAGACGTATATAGATATTTAGAAAAATGTTTTTCAGTTATGTCACAAGATGGTGTTCCGTCAGAAATTATACTTTTTACTGCGTTTAATATTTCGTTGCGGCCACCGTAATCAAAAGCTACATTTAAGGTAATGCCATCATTGTGCACCGTTAAATCTTCGGCTGATCTGATCGATCTTATGATTTCGTCAGATAGTTTTACAACTTCCCCTATATGTATTATTCGAACATTATTTTTATGTAAGATTGGGGTTTGGTTGTCTAATGAATCTTGAAGGATTCGAATAAGACCGTCAACTTCTCCACTGGGGCGATTCCAATTTTCAGTTGAGAAGGCAAAAATAGTGACAAACTTTACACCTCTTTTTTCAAGATGAGTTAATATTCTGGGAATATTGTCTACACCTACCCGATGCCCCGATATCCTAGGTAAGCCCTTTTTGCCTGCCCATCGCCCGTTTCCATCCATAATGAATGCGACGTGATTTGGTGTCATCTTGGGTTTATTAGATGATTTGACAAGCTTGAGTAACGATTTCATCTATTAGACCTGTGTTATTTCTTCTTCTTTTGCCTTAGCGATGTCGTCTATCAATTTCGTGTGATTATCTGTAGATTTTTGGATTTGGTCTTGTCCGCGCCTCGAGTCGTCCTGTGAAATGGATTTGTCCTTTTCGAGTTTTCTCAAACGTTCTACAGAATCACGACGCACGTTCCTGACTGATACTTTACCATCCTCTATTTTCTTTTTTAGTAGTTTAACCATTTCAAGGCGACGTTCTTGTGTGAGTGGAGGTATTGGCACGGTGATTTGAGTCCCGTCATTAGATGGATTAAACCCTAGATCAGACGTGCTCAGACTTTTCTCAATATCTTGGATAGATCCTTTATCCCATGGCTGGATTATAATGGCCTGTGCGTCGGGGGCGCTGATGGAAGCTAATTGGTTCAAAGGAGTAGATGTACCATAGTACTCCACATTGATATTATCAAGGAGCGAAGGTGTTGCTCTTCCCGTTTTTAGCGTTGAAATATCTCTTTTCAGAGCATCTATTGACTTGCTCATACGATCATCTGTGTCGGATATTATTACTTCAGGTGTTAGGTTCTCGTTTCCGCTTGTCATAAACTAATCGCCTCCTGTTATGGTAGTTCCAACGGCATCCCCTGTAAGTATCGCCGACAAATTGCCTTTTTTAAAAATATTGAATACTACAATTGGGAGTTTGTTATCCATGCATAACGATAACGCTGTTGAGTCCATTATTGCGAGTCTTCGGTTTAATGCGTCCATGTAATCTAAGGATTCAAATAATACTGCTTTAGGGTTTATATGTGGATCTGAGTCGTATACACCGTCTACATCGTTTTTAGCCATTAGTAAGATTTCCGCGCCTATCTCTAACGCGCGTAGGGATGATGCAGTATCGGTTGTCATGTATGGATTTCCTGTACCGGCTGAGAAGATTACGACCCTACCTTTTTCTAGATGTCGTATCGCCCTACGCCTGATATATGGTTCAGCGACTGCTTGCATTTGCAGAGCACTCTGGGTTCTAGTTATCACGCCTGATTTCTCCAAAGCGTCTTGAAGGGCTAGAGCGTTAACGACTGTGGCTAGCATTCCAGCGTAATCTGCAGTTGAACGATCCATTCCTTGAGCCTCGGCTTCGCCGCCACGCCAGATATTACCGCCGCCTATAACTATGGCGATTTCAACTCCCAAGTGATTTGCCTCAGTTATTTGCTTTGCCAAGTAATTTACTGAATGTGGGTCGATACCAGACTGAGCAGAACCTTTTAAAGATTCTCCACTAAGTTTGAGTAGTATTCTGCTATATTTGGCCTGACTCATGGTGTGGTAGCAGCTTATTCTGCCAGTGCTAAACGGCTAAATCGGAGGACTTTAACATTTTCCCCGACCTTTGCAGCTAGTTCTTGTACCAGATCACTAATCTGTTGCGAAGAGTCTCTAATGAACGGTTGGGCTAGAAGATCAGTTTGCGCTGGAGGTCGATTGTCGTCGTCGGGATGGTCTCCGTCTCCCACATATTCAGGGGCCATTGCTGCCACCTGCATCGCCAGATCGTGAGCTAGATCTTTAAAATCCGGAGTGCGAGCTACGAAGTCGGTTTCACAACCTAATTCTACTAGAGCTCCGACTCTTCCACCTGTGTGTATGTACGCTTCGATAACTCCTTGACTAGTGTCTCTGTCTGATCTTTTTGCCGCTTGTGCGAATCCTTTCTCGCGCAGGATATCGGATGCTTTCTTCTGGTCTCCATTCGATTGTTCGAGCGCTTCTTTGCATTCCATTATGCCGGCTCCGGTAGTTTCTCGGAGCGTCTTTATATCATCTACTGTGACTGGCAAGGGTTTTCCTCCTTAGGTTAATGGGTCGAGTTTAACCTTCTTGGCTAGGTTCTTGTTCAGACCCTTCAGATGGTTCGGTTCTATAAGAAGAAGCTTGCTCCATTAATTGGCCTAACTCTTCCAATGGCATGCTCTCCACTGCAATTTGCTCTAGTTCCTCATCACTGAGGTTGCTGCTATCGATAGTAGTCGTATCGTCAGATGGTTCTTCAGATGATATGGAGGCTTCCGCTATCAAGGCTTCTCGCTGAGCTGTTCCTTCAAGTATTGCGCTTGCCATACGATTTGTAATCAATCGGATAGATCGGACGGCGTCATCGTTGCCTGGTATCGGATGGTCTATGAGGCTGGGATCACAATCTGTGTCTACTATAGAGAATATTTTGATACCCATTTTGCGGGCCTCTGCTATACAAATGTCCTCTTTAGCTATATCCACAACAAACATTGCTTGAGGAGGAGCTGTCATATCCTTGAGACCTGTAAAATACTTTTCTAGACGATTTAGCGTATCAGTTAACCGGACGGCTTCCTTCTTAGGCAGTAGCCTGAAGTAACCTTGGTCTCTTTTTTCTTGGAGGTCTAACATGTACTTTATTCGAGTTTGGATGGTTTGGAAGTTAGTCAAAGTACCGCCCAACCATCTTTGGTTGACGTACCACATGCCACACCGGTCAGCTTCTGTTTGCATAACCTCCTGAGCCTGTTTCTTTGTCCCTACGAATAGGATTTTACCGCCCTCTGCTGCGACTTGTACCATAGCACTATAAGCGTCGTTAATTAGCCCTAGTGTTTGCTGTAAATCAAGTATGTGAATGCCGTTGCGCTGGGTGAAAATATAACGTTTCATCCTCGGGTTCCATCGTCTCGTCTGATGGCCGAAGTGGACCCCAGCTTCTAGCAAAGACTTCATCGTTAGGGCTTCGTTCTCAGGATTATCTCCGGTATTCGTAGGTCGTTCAGGAGCCTGTACCATAAATTAAGATGACCTCCTTCGGGTTCATACTAGTCTGTCTTTTTATGCCTATGCGGATGTCTGATTTTGCGCCATCCAATTGGCGCGCGGCGCCCATTAGCGCGCTTGATCGCATATGTCTTGAGTATAACATAGCGGTTATATGCGGGCAAATAATTGCAAGCGCAAACCTGAGTAAATCTCTACCATGATTTTAGTGCAATCCTAATTATGTTCAAGGCGATCATTCCATATACCCCGACCAATAGATCATCAGCCATGATACCGATCCCGCCAGATAGCTTTTCCAGTTTGCGCGCTGGATAAGGCTTCGTAATATCAAGTACTCTAAAGCACAAGAAAGCTGCTATGAGCCATAGACTTTCTTTGGGCAAAAAGAGGCAGGTTATCCACATCCCGATGAATTCGTCCCAAACTGCCTTTTTAGGATCTTTATCGTATTCTGTAACTAATGTATTGCATGCCCAAGGGCCTAGTATTATACCTACAGTTATTACGGTAATAGCCCATAGTGAATTACCCTCGATTGGGGATAGCAGATAAATTACTAGTGCCAGCAAACTGCCTGCTGTTCCCGACATGAAGGGAGAGAATCCAGATCCAAATCCTGACCCAATAGTCATGCCTGCAATTCGGATGCTTTTAGGTATAACTGCGCTGCGATGTGACATGTTGTGTTAACTCAGATTTACGAAAGAGTGTATTTCTAGAGTGGGAATATTCTAGATATGCAAACTTCTAGGCATTTTCAGGGCTTTCATTTAGAGAACTAAACGAGTCCTGAGTATACGTAGGTCGGTCAGGCATACCTTTGCTTATATACTGATATTTTGTGTATGAATTTAAGAAGACGCGTTACTCGTGCTTGGTTCGGTGCGATTTCTTCGCAACTGGAAAATACTTCGAAACTCTTTTCTGTCCCAGATTACAAGGAATTGGCTCGCGATAAATATGCTACTGTAGGTCCCTACTATTACACCTGCTGCTACAACTAATATTAGCCCTCTGATGCTATCTCCTCCGATTAGCAGTAAAGCTAGTAACACTACCAGAGTAGTCAAACTAGTATTTAGTGACCTTCCAACAGTCTCAATAATACTAGTATTAACAAGTGAGCCGAACTCTCGTTCTGGGTGGCGAATGACATTTTCACGTATTCTGTCGAACACTACAATCGTGTCATTAACACTATATCCTGCGACAGTTAATATTCCGATGATGAAGGTTGCGTTAACTTCCATTCCAATGGTTTTCCCCAAAATGGAGAATAGTCCTAGGATAATTATCGTATCATGTACTAAGGCTATGATNGCGCTGATGCCGTACCTATAAGCTTTTGGAGCTCTTCTAAAGGCATACCATATGTACAGCAATATGAATNCTGANGCCGCTAACATAGCGAATAGCGCGTTNCGTATTGTTTCTCTCGCGATTATAGGTGATATTGAATCAAANGCCAGTGAGTCTATAGGGGATATTGATTTCTCTAAATGCCTTTGNATTNATTGGCGTTCGGACNCATTAGATCCTTCGGATTCTTTAAGAACTTTGGTGCGAATNATTACAGAATTGTCGCCAGTCGTTTGTACTAAAGCTTCTGGGTGCCCGAGATATTTCATCTCATCATAAACTAAGCTTTGGTTTATAGGCTCAGAGAAGGTAACATCCAACACAGATCCACTAGTGAAATCTATACCAGGGTTAAGTCCTGAATTAAGAGTTGACCAGCCTGGTGGCATAATCAACGAGACTAAGGCGATTACTATGATTATCGCTGAAAATAAAAAATACCAGCCGCGTTTTCCTACAATATCTAACAATGTTATCTGCCTCCGCTGGGCGTCTGTGAACGATTAGTGTCGTGAACAGAATTTATTTTTTCAGGGCTGAATAAGTTGGCATGACGGGTCAGTCCGAACCATGCTAGGAGTTGTAGTAAGTTCCTGCTGACTACAACTGCAGTGAACATGCTGACTATCACACCAATTAACAAACTTAAAGCAAAGCCGTTTATTAACCCTCCGCCTAATCTTGTGCCGAACCAGAGTAATACAGCACACGTGATTATGGTGGAAATATTTCCATCTCGGATGGCAGGCCAAGCTCGCCCGAAACCAACTTCAACTGATGAAGCTAATGTCCTTCCTACTCGTATTTCCTCTTTCATACGTTCGAATATCAATATATTTGCATCGACGGCTAAACCAACTGATAAGATGAATCCACCAAGGTGCGGTAGAGTTAACGTTACAGGTATCAGTTTAAAGATTGCTAATACAACCACTCCATAGAAAACCAATGAAATACTGGCTACTAATCCGGATAATCTGTAATAGACGATCATGAAGAGTATGATTAATAATAGCCCTATAGAACCTGCCATTAGACTCATCTCCAGAGATCTTGAGCCTAATAAAGCGTCTACCTCGCTTTCTTGGATCAGTTCTAGTGGTACTGGTAGTCTTCCGGATTGAAGTTGAATAGCCAGAGTCTGTGCAGATTCTCTGGTGAAGCTACCGGTTATTTGGCTTCTCCCATCCCTGATCCACGCTCTAGCGACAGGATCTGTAAGCAGATCGCTATCTAGGAATACAGCTATTCGTTTTGAGGAATCATTAACGATGTCTTTGGTTAAGTCGGAAAATATGTCTGCGCCTCTACTGTCAAACTGGATATTAACGGCCCATTCTCCAGTTGTCGTATTGGTTGACGCATAAGCTTCTTGAAGATCATCGCCTGTTAGCCCCAGGTCCGAATCTCGGTATGTCTCACAAAAATTATCAGTGCAGTCTCTTAGTTTAAATTCGAGGCTGGCTGTATTCCCTATCAATGATTTGGCTGCCTCTATGCCGCCAGTGATATCAAATGTTTTGTAATCGCCAATAGAATCTCGTAGCTGTGTGGCTAGTGATTCCAGTTTGACCAAGCTAAGTGATTGCGTTTTGATTCTGTATTTGGTTTCAGATTTTTCGTCAATTTCATAGCTGTCAAATCCCCACAAACTTAATGCGTTATTTATTGCAGAGTAATCTGCTGGCTCCGCAAACTCTACGTTGATGATAGTTCCACTCGCGCCGGGTAGCTGAACTATTATTCGGTCGTCACCAAATTTCTGGACTAGAGGCTCGTCAGTACCTAAAGCGTTTACACGGCGCCCAATAATATCTAAAGCTCCTGTCATTTGATCTGAAGAGGGTGCTGTGTTATCAATAACTTTGAAATTATTTTCATCAGTTATTGGTCCATAAAGGTCTTCTAGAACATTTCGAATCTGTTGTCTTTCAGAATCAGCTAACAGGGTTCCCTTTATTTGAACTGTGTCCTCATCAAGCGTTCGGACAACCCCTTTGAAGGATTCTATGTTAAGTTCGTTTATAGCGGTGCTGATATTATCTTCATTAGCGGGTCCAGGGACTGTCGCTGTAATCGTCGTCCCGACTTCGGCTTGATATACAAGGTGAGCACCTCCCTGCAGGTCTAGTCCAAGTTTTAGTCCTAAGGGACCAATGCTGCCTCGCTCAAAGTTTCCTACTCCTGGAACCTTTAGATCTATCTCTGAAAATGCCAGAGATAATACTGATACAGCTAATATAATAAATACTAGAATTGTCGCTTTGATGCTTCTTCCACGCATTAATGACCCCTGAAATCTAGATTCGAGATGTATTGACTTGCTAAGGTCAGTGCATCCGCTTTGGTTTGTATTATTCCTTCGGCCTGGGATTCATGTATGTACTCTAGGATTTCCCTGATTTGTGGTCCTGGTTGCATTTTAAATTCGTTAATAATGTCTGTTCCCGTTAATAGACGAGTAGATTTTATATTGTTGTCCCGTAGCGTTGGACCTGTCTGTAGGATGTGCGCAATCATTTTAGCATGTTTAGCCCAGTTATCAGGCGCAATTTCAGGACCTTTTGCTGCCAAATAATCTGCCATTGCCAAGTAAAGTGTGTCTATTGCGACATAATCCACATCTCTGTAGTACCGGTAGATAGCCCGCGGTGTAGGTAGGTCTAGATTATGGCTCATGTTTGTTGGCCGAAGGTGTTCCTCTATCATTTTGCAGACTGATTTTATACCGTTTCTACTTAGTCGTAGAGATGTTAATCGATGGTTGGCGATTTCTGAGCCTTCTTCAGAATGCTTCAAAAATCTTGTCCGTCCTGTCGAATCAGTCGATTTCGTTTGCGGTTTAGCTATATCATGCAACAAGGCGGTCAATTTCAATAGGGTCCTGCGGTTGTGTCCATCTGCGACTGTTTCGTTGAAATAAGCTTCAATTTCTTCTGTCCATGGGACTAGAGAATAAATAGCGGAATTGTGATGTCCAGACGTTACCATTTCAGCGGTTTCAACCGCATGTATTGAATGCCCCCAAACGTCCCAATAATGCACTTTTGGTTGCTCTACGCCTTTTGTATCGGATAGCTCAGGTATTATACGGCACAGAATATCTAGGCGGTCCAAAATCTCAAGTTGGCTATGAGACGAATGGGTCGACAATATTGTTAAGAACTCATCTCTAATGCGTTCTGGAACAACCTGTTCGATCCTGTATGCATTGGCTTTTATAATATTTGACGTGTATGGATCAAGCCGTAGATTTAGCTTGGCAGCGATCCTAACACCCCTGAGTAGACGAAGTCCGTCTTGTGCAAATACATCCGGGCTATTACATCGGAGAGTTTTATTTAGCAGGTCAGATATCCCATTACACGGATCAATTATGTTGTCTCTCCACAGATTGGCACTGAACTTATTCAAAGGAACTGCCATGGAATTTATAGTGAAATCTCGGGTCACCAAATTATCTTCAAGATTGTCAAAGATTCGCGACAAATCGATCCTGACGGTTTCTGTACCACTGGGTATCTCTACGCGTGTGATGTGATGTTCTAGGCTTAAATTGTAGCTACTCCCTCCTGTAATCTGGGCAAGTTTATTTCCGAGAGTAGCGGGGTCTTGTTTAACAACCATATCTACGTCATTGGAAGACTCACCGAGCAATGCGTCGCGTATGAACCCGCCTACGATATAGATATCTGTGCTATCTGTATCAAATAAATCGGATATTAAGTTGAAAATATCCAATTGGTTTATGTGTCGCAATTATGTGACCGGCATTCCCATGAAGATGTGTTCAAAGTATTAGTGTTTTTCAATGCCAGAGTCCTCCAGTGTTTCCGGCATCGCGTGTTCGGCGTTATTTGGTTGGGTTTCTTCTTCAGGTGTATATGTGACTTTGGTAAGGCTGTCTTGAGACACGAGATGATCTATATATAGAACTCCGTTTAGATGGTCAGTTTCATGTTCTAATGCTTGAGCGAATAATCCTTCGGCTTTAATTCTTATGACTTTTCCATCAAGTCCAATTGCTTTTGCCCGTACTTTCTCAGAGCGTTTCACGGTGCCTCGATACCCGGGTATGCTGAGACAACCCTCTTCTACTTCCCTTTCACCTTCTCGCCTTGTGATTTCAGGATTGATGAGTATTATGGCTTCTTCCCATTCAGGTAGTTGAATAACAGCTACTTTTTGGAGTGAACCCACTTGGTTTGCCGCAAGCCCGACTCCATGCTCTGCATGCATTGTTTCAATCATGTCTGATGTGTATTTAGTGAAATTTTCAGGGACGCGTTTGATTTTCTTGGCTTGTTGGCGCAGGATTGGATCTGGAACCAACCGCATTTTAAGTAAAGGCAACTGCGCAGCCTCCTTGAGTTAATTAGGCATTTACGGAAATGAATTATATCTATCAGGCTTGGACAGTGTAAAGAAGTCTACATTACTGAAGCAGGATCTACATCAATGGTCCAGTTAGAGGGAAATCTTATGCTTTCAATAAAGTTATGAAGATTACGTCCTCTTAATATAATGTGCCAACGGTGTCTACCTCTTATGCGTGAGGGGAATCCAGGGGCAGGTCCAATCAATTCAATATCGGATCTGCCTTCTTCGGATAATTTATTCTTTAGGGTTTGTAACATCATCGCCGTGTTTCGCTCAACGTCCTTTAAGCTGATATCTCTATATACTAGGTGTATTAAGTCATTAAATGGAGGGTTTTTCTGGGATTCCCTTTCATATATCTCATTCCGGAACATTGCGCCATAATCTTGCTTGGAGGCAGCGAGGATGGCCCATTCATGAGGACTGTAAGTCTGTATTATCACCTTGCCGTTTTTGGATCCCCTACCAGCCCTACCCGCTAACTGGCATAGCATGTCGAAGGTGCGTTCTGATGACCGAAAATCCGGTAGATGTAAACTTATGTCGGCTAATACCGCACCAACTAGTGTGACGTTAGGAACATCTAGGCCTTTAGCAACAACTTGCGTGCCCACTAATATCTGGGTAGCTCCTGTTGCAAAAGAGCGCATAGATTCGTTAGATGAAGAGACTGTGGTTTGGGAATCAGAATCCCACCGGTCAATTTTGGTGTTGGGAAAAAGTTTCTGCAATTCTTCAACGATACGTTGTGTCCCGATTCCAAGCTGCCGAATGTTTGACGACTGACACTTAGGGCATTTGCTCGGATTACTGCGCTTGCGATTGCATAAGTGACATAAGAGGTATCTGGTATCTGAGTGGAATGCTAATGTTACGGAACAGCTATTACATTTTATAACATGCCCGCAGTCTCTACATTGCACTATGGGAGAGTTGCCACGTCGGTTGATAAACAATATCGCTTGCTCTTGTCTAGATAAACATTTTGTAAGTTCTTCTAGAAGTTTTTGACTAAATATACTGCGGTTGCCTGATTTTAATTCTTCCCGCATGTCGCAGATTAAAGCTTGAGCAAGTTGTCCTGCATTCGGGGAGTTGTTGTTTTTAGTGATATGGGTTTTGTTGCCAATCCGGTCAGGTAATTCGAGTAACGTATAAGACTTGCTCAATGCTTTTTGGTATGACTCGACTGCTGGAGTGGCGCTGCCTAATATGACGGTAGCACCAGTCATATCAGCATATTTGATGGCTAGCGTTCGTGCGTGATAGTAAGGAGTCGTATCAGTTTGTTTATAGGTCCATTCATGTTCCTCGTCTATTACAATAATCCCGAGATTAGCAATTGGGGCAAACAATGCGCTGCGAGGACCTACTACAACATCGTACATTTCATCGTGGATGTCCCACCATAGGTTAAATCGTTCTTGCGGAGTCAACTGGCTGTGAATAACAGCTACTCTGTCTTTGAACCTGCTTTGGACTCTGCTAACAGTTTGTGGAGTTAGACGTATTTCAGGGACTAGGTAGACGGCTTGTTTTCCTTGTTGAATAACTTCATCTATCGCTCTCAGATAAACTTCTGTTTTACCACTTCCTGTAACGCCATGGAGCAGAAAGATTTCTTTTTTATTTGGGTCGCTTATGGAATTTGACATACGATTTAACGCAGACGTTTGATCTGTTGTTAGAGTTATAGCGTTATGGCTGACAGGACCAATATAGTTATCCGGATCGGTGGTATCTCGTATCCATTCCTGAGATATTAGTCCTTTATTTACTAAGGCTAGTCCTACTCCGTTACCGAATTCTTTATTTGCAAGGCTTAGAGGATAATGTGTGGCCGAAGTTCTGATTGCTTCTAATAACTCATGTTGTTTGGTAGATAATCTGCGTGTTGGTAGAGTTATCTGATTGGAGGCTGAAAGATAAGACGTATACTTGAAAGCTCTTCCTCGTGTCAGTCGGTGTTCAATCGAAATTATTGACTTGGCTAACAGTCTTCTAAATTCTGCAGCATTGTTCGGGCCTAAGATTTTTTTAAATTCTGACTCTTTAAGAGGGCGTCTAGATAATTCCGATAAGGCTATGCGGATATCGTCATTGTCGGAGAATAGGGTAGGATCAAAATTTCTACCTGGATGTACAACTCTCTGAACTTGAGTCTTAATTCCATTGGGAAGGAACTGTGATAGTGCAGAAAATAATGAGCATAGATAGTAACGGCTAATCCATTCAGACAGTTGTAATATGTGAGGCCGTATCAGGGGCGATGGTTCTATAGGTTGTAGAATGTTTCTGGTAGATTCTACTTGGGGAGTATTTGTTAGTCTGAATACTAGCCCCTGTACCACTGCGCTGCCGAAAGGGACCCAAACCAACTGACCCGGTTCAACGCTCATTCCGTGGGGTATAGAGTATGAGTACGTTTGCCTGTTGGGTATTCTAGAATCTACAGCTACTTCTGCGTATTGCATCGTCTAGTCGTAGTGATGAGACTTTTAGCTCGCTCTTTGTTCGCCTCTTTCTCGTCTTGGCAGGGTTTTTTCTTTAATTCTAGCAGCTCGTCCTTGTAATCCTCTCAAGTAGTAAAGCCTAGCTCTTCTTACAGAACCCTGTCTGGTCACTTCTAAAGAATCTATAAGGGGGGAGTTTATTGGAAATATGCGTTCTATTCCGATGCCGCCACTGGCTATTCGCCTAACCGTAAAGTTTGCTGCTGGTCCTTTCCCCTTACTGCGTCTGATTACAACCCCTTGAAAAGCCTGCACCCTTTCTCTGTCACCTTCTCGTATTCGAAAGTTTACACGTACGGAGTCACCTGGGCCAAAATCAGGCACGTTGGGATTAGGATCGTAATTTATTAGCTGGGATGCATCCATTTCTTCGCCTTCCAATGTAATGAGCAAGTGAGTAATTCAGCGAATAGGATATCACAGTCCAAACGAATTGTGTATTGCATGACTCTATATTTTAGGACGTAGGTACAGAGATAATCTGTCGGAGCTGTTCGAATATTAGGGCGTTTGCAGGACGGTCTGACGTACTTTTACCTAAATATTGCCATCTCACGTATCCATCTTGGTCTATTACGAACGTTGCCGGTAATGCTTTACCGTCATCAGCAGTGTTGAATACCCCATATTGTTTTACAACTGTAGCCTCTGGATCATAAAGAACTGGAAATTCAAGTCCCTGTTGGTTGACTGCCCATCCTGCACCTTCAAGGTCATCTGTGCTTATCGCGAGCACTTGTGCGTTCAGAGAGTCTATAATTGAGTACTCCTGTTGCAACTTTACAAGCTGCATCTTGCAAAACATTCACCAATATGCCCTGTAGAAAACCAATATGGTGTTCTTATCGCCCTTGTATGAAGATAACTCCACTTGGGTTCCTTGTGCACTGGGAAGTGAAAAATCAGGGGCTTCTGGCCATGCGGGTTTAGAAGGTGAGGGAGGTGTCGGTTGTATTACAACAGGTTCTGTTGGTGCAACTGGTATTGAGGAGTCCGTATTATGGGTTGTCTTAGGCAGTTCCTCCGTGATGGTGCTTGGGCTGACGGGTTCGGATGTAGCAGTGTTGGCAGGGTCTATTGAAGTGTTTAGTTGCTTTTGATTTGTGTTATCAGATACCTCTTCTGT
>PBPE01000032.1 GCA_002724585.1 Dehalococcoidia bacterium
AATAGCCATAACCGCTGGACCTAAGCCATGTGAGGCTTGCAAAAGGCCAATGCCAAAACCTAGTCGTTTTCTGAACCAGTAGCTTGCGGCTGTAAGTATCGGGACATTAAAACACGCTTGAGCTACCCCCAGGCAGAGTCCGTAAGAAATCCATATATGCCATACCTGGGATACGATTCCAGTTATCATGGCGCCTAGGAAGAAGAAAATTCCACCTATGGCTATGACTGGCTTAGCCCCAAATCTATCGGTAGCCATTCCAGTAAAGGGTGCCAGCAACGCCCCTGTGATACTCGCTATTGAATATCCTAAGGTAATTGTTGCCGGGCTCCAGCCAAGACCTTGCTCCAGTGGGACAATTAGTACTCCGAATGCCTGGCGTATTGATCCTCCAGCCATGTGAATGATGGCTGCTATAACTATGATTATCCAAGCGTAATGAATCCCTATTTTAAATCCGAGTGGGTTTTTAGGAGCATTAATTTTTTGCATGCACGCCTGTGTTATATCTAACGTTTTGATTGATGCAGTATATATTATTCGTAAGAGTTTGGTTGCTAATTTGGCAGGATTTGGCTTGTCAAAAGACAACAAAAAGGTCCAAAATACCCGAGTTCGTGCTTAATTTAGGTGGTACCGAAGGTCGGACTCGAACCGACACAGGGTTGCCCCTACTGGTTTTTGAGACCAGCGCGTCTACCATTCCGCCACTTCGGCAAGTTTCATCGAGGAGCAATTATAACATGATCAATTAGTGTTAGTTACTCAACACGAAAGTGGTACTCGTTAGAAGATTCTTGACTGTTATTTCCATAGAGCCCTATAATTTGTGTACTGGAGAAGTAATTTTCAATGCCAAAACGTACTTATCAACCAAAGAAACGTCGTCGCATGAGAGTGCACGGCTTTAGATCACGCTCAAGAACATCTGATGGAAGGGCAGTATTAAAGCGACGTAGATTCAAAGGTCGCCATAAGCTGACAGTATAATCTTCCCTTAAAATGCAAAGTAGGTTTCGCTTAAGTGAAGATAAGAGATTCGCGGAGATTCATCGAGAAGGTCTGAGCGTAGCGAACCGGTTACTAGTGGTGAGGGTTCTCAAAAATGATCTGTCTCATAATCGTTACGCGTTTATGGTGAGCAAACGCCTCGGAAACGCGGTCACTAGGAATCGGATTAGACGCCGTTTGAGAGAAGTTGTTAGGAATACGCGTCTTAGAAATGGCTGGGATGCAGTGTTCATAGTTCGAAAAGGGGCCGAATCTGCTGATTTTGGCGCATTAAGGCAGTCAGCTCGGAATGTATTGAGTAGAGCTAATATCCTAGATAAAGATTCAGAAAAGGAGACGCTTTGATCAAAAGCGGATTGCTTTTCACGATAAAAGGTTATCAAGCTGTGATCTCACCGTACTTGCCTTCGATGTGCAGGTACACTCCGTCATGTTCTAGCTATACTTTTGACGCCATCGAAAAATATGGTGTTATCCGTGGAATAGTGATGGGAGCTAAACGCATCAGCCGATGCCAACCATGGGGAGGCAAGGGGCATGACCCCGTAATATAACTTGATCAATAATTTAGGTCTCTCCATTTGTAGGAAATGCAACCTGTTTAAATTTGCAAGAACATCTTCGAGGCATTCTTCTGTTAGGCATTATTGTCTGATATTGGTGTTGTCTGTCATTGTAATTGGTATTGTGGGGTGTACGCCCCAGTTGGGATCAGATACTAGAGGGTGGACACCAGTTACTGCAGCAGACGATGTGGTTTACGCCGGGACGCGAGAAGGAAAAGTGGTAGCACTTTACGACGATGGCTCAGTGCCCACTGAGAAATGGGAGTTTCCTGCCGGTGAAGATACCACGGTTTCTGGAACATTCCATACGCCGGTCATTGGAGATGATTTGATATATGTGACCGCGGTAGATGGGTTCGTATATGCATTGGAAAAAGATACAGGTCGCTCAGACGGAAGAGGTTGGAAAAGGGAACTGGTAGACCCTGATGAGGGTCAAAGTCTAGTCGCCGGACCTGCATTAGACACACTTCGACAGATATTAATTGTCGGTTCTGAAAACGGGTATTTATATGCGTTGGATGCGGTTACCTCTGAAGAACTATGGCGATTCAAAGCTGACGGCAAAATTTGGACAACACCTGAGATTAAGAACGGAGTAGTGTATTTCGGTTCTCACGACAAGAATATATATGCACTTGATATAAGTACTGGTGAAGAGAGATGGAGAACCCCAACTGACGGGGTTATAGTTGCGAAACCATTCGTGTGGAATGATCTAGTTATTGTTGGCTCATTCGATAGAAAGATATATGCACTGGATGCACGATATGGAGAGATTCAGTGGGAATTTGAAACGAAAAACTGGATATGGGCTTCGGCTATAGGAAATAATAGTTCGATTTTTGTAGGCTCAATGGACGGCAATATATATTCAGTCGATAAATACGGTGTTGAACAATGGTCGCATGAGTTAGGCTCTCCAATAGTGTCCACGCCAGTGCTGGTTCCGAGAGGTCTTGTAGTTGCGTCTATAGACGGTAAATTGACGCTTTTGGAGACCAGTACAGGGGATACTGTAACAGCTTCGCTAACTCTTCCAGATGACGAGATAAAAGCACCGTTATACACAATCCCATTAGATGAAAATGACTTAAGTACTACTGGAGTTCAAGATTCCGGAGGGAATCAACGTGAGTCAGTATTCATCGGTAGTCAGGACGGGACTATTTTGCGGATACAGATTAAGTCAGTTCAGAGTCAATTGTGGTGCTTTGACACTAAAGACAAAGAGCCATGCGGATAAAATAGTAGGTTGGGGTAGGAATCTTTGGAAATTTTCTTGGTTCTATGGAACGAGGGTATTATAAGACCGATGCTGAACACTTTGCTGGTGTTCTACGTATTGTTCTTTAATCAAATGGGCATTGCGATTATAGTATTTACCCTCCTAATACGTTTGATCACTCTACCTCTTACGTTGAAGCAAATTCGGCAGATGCGGGCGATGACGACCTTGCAGCCGAAAATGAAAGAAATTCAAGAGCGATATTCTGGGGACAGGGCGAGAATATCTCAGGAAACCATGAAAATGTATAAGGATGCCGGCGTTAGCCCGCTTGGTTGCGTGGGCCCCCTTATCATCCAGTTACCGATATTAATTGGACTATTTAGAGTTCTTATACAGGTATTGCCAACCAATCCGGATGATCTGGTGGGTGTTGCAGATAGACTCTATGCATGGGTAACCTTCGTACCTATTCACCAGGCTGCCCCACTAAATGACAGCTTTTTGTGGTTGAACCTTGCAGAACCTGATCCGACGAATATAGTATTACCTGTCTTAGTGGCTGCTTCTACGTGGGTTCAACAGAAAATGACTATGACACCTTCGATTGATCCTAGGCAGCAGTCCACACAAAACATGATGCTTTGGATGATGCCAATCTTTTTAGGGGTGTTCTCTCTCGGGTGGCCAAGTGGATTACCTCTCTACTGGATAGTATCCAACGCTGTCGGAATTGGTATACAGTATTTTATAACCGGCTTTGGTCCCTTGTTTCCCTTGTTTCCCAAGCCTGAGCCGGTGGCGAGTCGATCCCAGTCAAATGCTCAGAAAAAAAGAGATCGAGCTCCAGAGGAGATAGACGATGATGGAAGAACCGGTAATACGAACCGCCAGAACCGTAGAAGAAGCAGAAGAACTGGCTCTGAAAGAACTAGGCGCCGACCGCAACGAGGTAGAGGTAGAAATACTAAGTAGAGGGAAGGCGGGATTTCTTGGGATCGGGGCAGAACCAGCGAGAGTACGTGTGCGAAGGATTACCGAAGATGGAGATACTGCATCTTTTGCACTTAATACGGTTAAAGAGATACTGGATCTCTCAGGCATTAGTGTGGGCATAAATATTCGCTCTGCACATGATCAGGATGTAGGTGGGCCTATTATAGATATAACTGGTGAAGACGCAGGTTTGCTTATTGGAAGACGAGGGCAAACCTTACAGGCCCTTCAATTTATGGTCAATATGATCGCTCGCAATCGCCCTGGAGAGAGTGGCCCAGACGGCGCGAGAATAATGGTCGATGTCGAAAGATACCGACAAAGGCGAGAAGGTTCTCTGAAGGACATGGCTTTAAGGGTAGCTTCCAGAGTTGCTCAAACCGGTCGACCTATTGCGTTGGAACCTATGCCGGCTGCTGATAGACGGGTTATTCATATGTCTTTAGCCAATAATAGTGGCGTTTCAACAGAAAGTGTAGGCACTGGTGATGACCGGAGGGTCCAGATACTGCCCGCTTCCGGGACTACACAAGACTAAAACTTGCTAATTGTCGAATAAATTTGATATTTGTTTAGTTAATACGAACGGATTGGGTTTGATGATGCTGTAAACGGCGTTGACCAGCCTAAGTAATCGATTTAGAATAGCGCCGTGATAAACGAGAGTTGCGAACCTAGCCGATATGTTTCGTACGATCATCCTAAAGAGGAATGTGGAGTCGTCGCGGTGCATATGCCAGGGGAGGAGGCGAGTCGCCTCGCGTTCTTTGGTTTATTCGCTTTGCAACACCGTGGTCAAGAGAGTGCTGGAATTGCCACCTCCGACGGGCACGTCATTAACGTTCATTCCCAGATGGGTTTGGTTACCCAGATTTTCAGAGAACAAGATTTCTATCCCCTTGTCGGTGATATGGCTATTGGCCATACCCGATACTCAACCACTGGTAGCAGTTTATTATGCAATGCTCAACCTATTTTAGTAGAAGGCTATCATGGTAAGTTGGCACTGGCCCATAATGGCAATATAATCAACACTCTGCAGCTTAAGAACCAATTAAAGGAGCAGTCGAACTGCTCCTTTTCTTCTACAACAGACTCAGAAATTATTGCTTTGCTTATGGCTAATGCTCCGGGGACTAGTTGGCATCAAAGAGCATTCCATTGTATGAATGTTCTTAACGGAGCTTATTCCTTTGTAGCACTTACTGAGGAGTCTATTATCGCAGTGAGAGACCCTCTAGGTATCAGACCTATGTGCTTGGGGAAGATCAATAATGGCTGGATAGTTGCTTCCGAAAGTTGTGCTCTTGAGCACATTGGTGCGGAATACGTAAGGGACGTAGACCCGGGTGAAGTGATAGTAATAAACAAGAAGGGATTCGAATCGCATCATTGGAGCGGTGGGTCCGGCCAAAGAGCGATGTGTGTTTTTGAGCTAATATACTTCGCTCGCCCCGATAGTATTATGGAAGGTAGCCTGGTGTACGCTTCTAGGCAACAAATGGGAGCTGAGTTAGCCAAAGAGCATCCAGTTGACGCTGATTTAGTCATAGGTATTCCTGATTCGTCTACAGCTGCGGCTGTAGGGTATGCTAAAGAATCAGGAATACCGTACAGTGACGGTCTGATCAAAAATAGGTATGTGGGAAGGACGTTTATTGAACCTGAACAACGTCTTCGAGATATAGGTGTCCGGCAAAAATTCAATCCGTTATCTGAGGTTATATCTGGGCAGCGGTTAGTTGTAGTCGATGACAGTATCGTTCGGGGTACTACGACTCCACATGTAGTTAATTTACTTCGAAAATCAGGGGCTAAAGAAATACATATGAGGGTTTGTGCTCCTCCCATAAAATATCCGTGTTATATGGGAGTTGATATGGCGACTCAGGATGAACTGGTCGCAGCCAACACAGACTTGGCCGGTATTAAAAAAATGACAGGTGCAGACACGTTGGGTTATCTTAGCGTACAAGGGCTTCTGAAAGTGGTCGGTGGCCAGTCAGGTGGTTTTTGCGACGCGTGTTTTACTGGGAATTATCCGGTACCTGTGCAACTGCAGCTGAGTAAACTTTCATTGGAAGGCTGATGCAGATTTTCTGTCATAAGTGCATTCTACGCAAAGTAATTCATAGATAGGTGCTTGGGTACAAGTTTGTTGGATCATGGATTAGCGTTAACTATAGTTGATAAAGGTAGTGTAGGAGTAGAAATTGGAAAGTAATACCTATTCTTCCTCAGGTGTAGATCTAGGAAGTATGGATGAATTAAAGGATAGGATAAAGGCTTTTGCCTCCCTTACACACGGCCCAGAGGTTGTGGGGTCTGGTGGTAGTTTTGCGGGGCTATATACTCTTTCTGGATATGATAATCCGGTTCTAGTCTCCAGCACTGACGGTGTAGGTACCAAATTGAGGATTGCGGCTCAGATGGGACACTTTGAGTCAGTGGGAGAAGATTTAGTTACTCTTAACGTTAATGATATTTTGACTAAGGGGGCCAAACCGCTTTTCTTTCTTGACTATATTTCTTTTAGTCATCTTGATAACCATAGAATGGAGATGTTGCTACGAGGAATAGTCTGGGGTTGCAAGGAAGTAGGCTGCTCATTGATTGGGGGCGAAACTGCGCAAATGCCAGATATATACTCCGATGAAGATTTTGATCTAGCAGGTTTTGTAGTTGGTGCGGTAGAGCAGGATAAGGTAATTGATGGGCGTGATATTATCTCTGGAGATGTCCTAATTGGGTTTCCATCTAGTGGTTTACATACAAACGGTTTCTCCTTAGTTAGAAAGGTGTTTTCAACAGAAGAAAACCCCGACATATTGTTCCAACATTTCGATGAACTGGGCCATTCTCTGGGCGAAGAAATGCTAATACGTCACAGGTCATATTACCCCATGATTGAACCCATATTATCGCTCTGCAAAGGCCTTTGTCATGTAACAGGTGGCGGGTTGCCTGGGAAAGTTCCATCAATGCTCCCTGGCAACGTCACGGCAGAGTTCAACGTGGGATCATGGATGGTCCCGGCCATTTTTAAATTGATTCAGGACGTCGGGAAAGTCAACTCCGATGAGATGCATCGGGTGTTCAACATGGGATTGGGTATGGTTGCGGCAATAGATCAAGAATCGGTAGCGACTATATTGGATACTATGCCCGACGCTCAGGTTATAGGCAGTATTGTGCCGATGACGGATGATAAAGAAGTTCGAATAATTTACTAAAGTGATTTTGAGGGATTTTTGAAACGTGAAGGCTTTAATTAGTGTATACGATAAAACAGGTATCGCCGATTTTGCGAGTAAATTAGTTGACGCAAAATTTGATCTCATCAGCACCGGAGGCACATTCACTGCGATCTCTGATGCTGGGCTCCCAGTTAAGCAGGTATCCGATGTCACCGGATCTCCAGAGATATTGGATGGTCGAGTGAAGACGCTGCATCCAATAATACATGGTGGTCTGCTCGGACGTAAGGATTCTGACGCCCATGTGCAAGAGATGCAAAAACATGGCATAGACCCGATAGACGTGGTAGCCGTTAATCTGTATCCATTTGTAGAAACGATATCTAAACAGGGAGTATCGTTAGAAGACGCTTTAGAGAATATAGATATCGGCGGACCTACTATGATACGGGCCGCCGCCAAGAATTTTCCATCAGTAGTTGTGATCGTGGATCCTGAAGACTATGACTGGGTATCAGATAAATTGATCAAGAGGTCTATTACCATAGAGGACAGAAAAAGGCTCGCTGCAAAAGCATTTGCTCACGTCTCGGTATATGATTCTGCTGTAACTGGATACCTAACGGATAGTTCCAATGGATCTGACATGCCAGAGTCTATTCCAATGGGGCTTAATAAACTTTTGGGGTTGCGGTATGGAGAGAACCCGCATCAGAAAGGAGCATTATATGGTGTTTCTGGAGTGATCCCTTCCGGGATCGCTGGTGCAGAGCAGTTACATGGTAGAGAGTTATCCTTCAATAACTTGATGGATGCGGACGCAGCATGGCGGACAGTGTCAGACTTTGATCAGCCAACGGCAGTTGTGATCAAGCATACGAATGCATGTGG
The DNA here is from genome assembly GCA_002724585.1 of Dehalococcoidia bacterium. Taxonomy (GTDB): domain Bacteria; phylum Chloroflexota; class Dehalococcoidia; order Lucifugimonadales; family UBA3495; genus UBA3495. Next base: position 7,890 of record PBPE01000032.1, read on the forward strand.
GCTGGCTAGTGATGACGATTTGGCTGCNGCTTATCAGAAAGCTTATGAAGGAGATTCGGTATCAGCCTTCGGAGGAATAGTCGGTTATAACCGGACAGTTACANCTCAGGTCGCTCAAGCAATGGATTCAGTATTTTATGAAGTGGTAGTGGCGCCGGCATATGAACCAGACGCATTATCNATTCTTAGGAAAAAGAGAAACCTCAGGATATTAGCGACAGGGAGTAATAACAATACTCAAGACTCAGTATACGACCTCAGACCTATAACCGGTGGTGTTTTAGTTCAAACCCCAGATTTCATAGAAGAGGACCCAAAATCTTGGCAAATTGTTACCGATAGAGTACCCAGTGATGAAGAGCTTCAAGATCTCGCTTTTGCCTGGAAGGCCGGAAAACATATCAAGTCAAATGCAATTGTCTTAGCTAAAGGAAGAGCCCTAATGGGAATGGGAGCAGGGCAACCAAATAGGGTTGTTAGCGTTCATCTATCGCAGCGCGTAGCAGGAGAAAAAGCAAAGGGAAGTGTATTAGCATCTGACGCATTTTTCCCTTTTCCAGATAATATAGAACTTGCCGCAGCTGCAGGTGTGACTGCTATTGTTCAGCCGGGAGGATCAATACGGGACGACGAGGTAATAGAAGCGGCTAACAAACATAAATTGGCCATGGTATTTACAGGAGTAAGACACTTTCGACATTAGGGCCGTCGTGTGACGACATAGCTCTAACGCCTACCAGTAAATCCAATCTTCCTAACGAGCAAAGCCATTACAGGATATACATGAAACTTACAGTTACCATCGTTATACCAGTTTATAATGAGGAAGCTGATCTTCCGAATTGTATTGGAACATTGTTGGCGTTCCTATCAGAAAATAACACCTATGAATGGAGCATTGTAATCGCAGATAATGCTTCCGTAGATAATACACGTGCAGTGTCAGAAGCCCTTTGTAGAAAACACAGTTCAGTAGACTACCTTTATCTTCCTGAGAAAGGGAGGGGTAGGGCCTTAAGACTAGCTTGGCTTAGAAGCGATTCCGATATACTATGCTATATGGATGTAGACCTTTCTACTGACCTACGTCATCTTCCTGAGATTATAGATGCAGTGGCCGGAGATTATGATATAGCGGTCGGTAGTCGGCTCAGTAAAGAATCTGATGTCAAAAGGTCTCTACGACGAGAGATTATATCGCAATCATATAATCTGATTATAAAAACTCTTTTCTTTACTAAATTCCCCGATGCCCAGTGTGGATTTAAGGCTATAACTACTGGAGCGGCACGCCAGATTGTGCCACTCATAAAGAATAATTACTGGTTCTTTGATACGGAATTATTGCTCATCGCAGCTAAACGAGGATTTCGGGTACGATCTATTCCAGTTAAATGGGATGAGGATCCATCTAGCAGTGTCAGAGTGCTAAGTACAGCTTTGGAGGATATAAAGGGTCTTTTGAGGTTGCGTATCGGAGGCATACCTCGTATAGATAGCTGACCTAAGGATAATTGGTGATTGAGGCGACAAATTAATGCGTAGGGAGCAAGCGTAATGGAATTAGGGCTTGATGGAAAAAATGTAATAATCACTGGAGGCGGATCCAATATAGGGAGATCAATAGTTCATGCTTTCGCCAACGAAGGGGCTAATATCACTATTGCTGAGCTAGCTCCAGAGCAAGGAGAGAAGGTTGCATTGGAAGTGTCGCAATCTGGTGTTTCCGGGGATGTACGGGTAATCCCAACTGATGTGACAGATCAATCCAGCGTTGAAAAAATGGTTAGTGAGACTATAAATAGTATGGGTAGTGTAGACATATTAGTTAATAACGTTGGTTGGACTGTTGATAGATTATTTCTTGATAAACCAAGATCTGAGTATGAAAAAGAAGTCCAGGTTAATTTATGGGGTGCGATAAATTGTATTCACGCTGTCCTGCCGCATATGGTCGAACGGAAGACTGGGTCAGTAGTAAGCATTAGTTCTGATGCTGGTAGGATGGGAGAGTACCGTGAGGCTGTTTATTCAGCATGTAAGGCAGGCGTAATAGCATTAAGCAAGGCTATCGCGAGAGAAACCGGTAGATATGGCTTGAGGTTTAACATGGTTTGCCCTGGATTGATAGTTCCTCCTCAAGGAGAAGATATAAGTTCAGAAAGTATGTGGAATGAGATGCGGGATATTTTTACTGAAGATGTTCTAGAAAAAGTGGAACGGAATTACATCCTTCGAAGAATGGGCACGTCCAATGAAATAGCAAATGCTGTAGTATTCTTAGCTTCTGATGCTGCTAGTTTTATCACTGGTCAAACCCTTAGCGTGAGCGGCGGATACACAATGATCTAATATAAATCTTGGGATATGTGGAGAGAACTCTCTCCAGGAGGATGAACGATGGAAATTGGATTAGGCTTGCCTCGTCTTCCCGATGCTGATGGTATTCGACATTTCGTCGAAAGGGCAGAACAGTTGGGATTTGAATCGGTATTATCAGGTGATCATATTGTTCTACCAACAGCTGGGACTGACCAATACCCATATACTGCGGACGGGTCTTTTTCTAGACCTCCGGATGAACCATTTTTCGAGACTATGACTACGCTCGGATTTATAGCTGCTTGTACTAATACGATAAAAATAGGGAGTACTGTGATAATACTTCCTTATCGCAATCCTGTTGTACAAGCGAAAATGTTTGCATCGCTAGATGTGTTGACTAACGGTAGGATGATTTGCGGGGTCGGAGTTGGTTGGCTTGAAAAAGAATTTCAGACCTTAGGTTTGGAATACGCAGATCGCGGGCCTATGACTGATGAATTCCTAGAAATTTTCCAAGCGTTGTGGAGCGATGACAATCCCGAGTTTCACGGTAAATTTTACGATATAGATGGAATCCAATTTGCACCTAAACCGGTACAGAAGCCCGGTGTTCCAATATGGGTAGGTGGCCATACGAGAAGAGCTTTGCGTAGAACGGCGAAATACGGAGATTGTTGGCACACAACAAGACAAACTCCTGATTTCGTGGCAGAAAATCTTCCTTATTTGAGGCAAGAAGCTGAAAAGGCAGGGAGAAACCCTGAAAGCATATCCATTTCCCTTAAAAGGAGCCTGCATTTTACTGATTTAGGATACGGGGAAAGTGCGAATTCAATAAGTGGTGGGACAGTAATGGGGACAACTCAGGAAGTTATCGATGATTTGTACTACTGTCGCGAGTTAGGAATTGATCAGTTGACCTACGATTTTCGGGTGGAAGGTACCGCTGACAGCGTAAATGTTATGGAGCATCTCGCCCATAACATACTCCCCGTTGCCCAGAGACTAGGCTAATAAACAAGCAGTATTCCCCTAATTATTAGGGGAATACTGCTTGTTTATTATAAACCGCTTTCTTTGAACAACTTTGCGTGTTCTACGAGGCTCAGGGCTGTCCGCTTCATTGCTTCTTTTTGTTTCTCACTGACTTGGCGTTTGATCTGGCCGGGGATACCGGTAACAAAAGAATTAGCGGGTATATCCACATTTGCTAATACCACAGAATTGGCGGCTATCAGGCAACTCTTGCCCAGATTGGAATGAAAAAGAAAAGTGCAATTGTTTCCTAGGAGAGAACCTTCTCCTATGAAATCTCCATGTACTACCACTGAGTGACCAATGGTTACATAGTCCTCTATGACTAGTCCGCTACCATGTATAACTGCTCCTTCCTGTGCATTTACATAATTTCCGATTTTAATGCTTTCCTTACCATCTCCTCTGACGGTAACACCGGGCCAAATGCTCGAATATTCTCCAATTTCCACATCACCTACAACATAGGCATGTTCACTGACCCACGCGGTATCTGCAATTTTTGGGGTTTTATCTCCAAGACTCCTGATCAAGACCTACCTCCAGGCAAGAAAGTATTATGGCTTGCTAAATAAAAAAACAAAACCGTAGTTTGCCATCGGTGATTATAGACTAAAGCGAGCCGTTGTGGGGGCAAGTTATTCGTAGGAGCGCATTGCTCTACGTGCGGCCATATCCATTTCTCTATTCATTATAGATCGGCGTTTGTCGTATTGGCGTTTACCTCTCCCAACACCTAACTGAACCTTTGCAACCCTGTTTCTGATGTAAAGACTGAGTGCGACAACTGTGAGGCCTTTTTGTGAAACAAAAGACTGTATTTCAGTAATTTGATTGCGGTGAAGTAGTAATTTTCGCGGTCGTCTCGGATCATGGTTGTAGATGCTACCCGAATCATATAGAGCTATATGGGCATTAACTAGCCATAGTTCTCCACTTTCTGGCCGGGCGTATGCATCTCTTAAATCAACTTTTCCTGCACGAATAGATTTTATTTCTGTGCCTGTTAGGACTAATCCCGATTCAAATTTTTCTAAGATTTCATAGTTGAATAATGCACGCCTATTTAGGGCGATCGTGCGACCGTCGTTGTTCGAATTTGCAGCCCTTTTCTTGGGTTTAGCCAAAATTCGTGCGCTTCTGATTTAGTATTTCTAATGCTTTTTCCATTTGTACATCACTTACAGAATCGGTCGGAATGTCCACAACTATATCTGGTTCTATTCCCGCTCCTTCAATTAGGGTGCCGTTAGGCGTGAACCAATGTGCTACTGTGAAGTATATACCTGAACCGTCACTCAATGATCGCAGTATATTAACACTGCCTTTACCGAAAGATTTGGTACCGATTATTGTCGCTCTTTGATGATCCATCAACGCTCCGCAGAAAACTTCACTCGCGCTCGCACTAAATTGGTTTATGAGGACCACCATAGGATAGTTGTGATGATTGCCTGTGCGTCGTGAGGGCCAATCCTTTCTTGCTCCAGACCCATCAATTTCGTAAAGAACAAGACCTTCATTAATGAACAGGCTTGTCACGTCTACTACTGAATTTAGTAAGCCTCCCGGATTGTTTCTTAGGTCAAGTACTAGTGCCCCTGATGTGGTTGATTCTTCGAATTCTTTGAGGGCTATCTCTACTTCAGATTTGGTATTTTCTGTAAAATTAGATATGTAGATATAGCCTATGTCGTTGGGCATGAGTTGAAAACTAACACTGTCTATTTGTATTACGCCACGCCTGACGGTTATTGTTACTGGAGTAGCCTCATTCACATGTAGTATTAACAGATCTACTGTTGTACCTTTTTCTCCGCGTATCTTGGTTACAGCTTCAAGAAGTGTAGTATCTGCGGTGCTATCACCATTGATTCCCAATATGATATCACCGGATCGTATGCCGGCTTTTTCCGCTGGGGAATCTGGCATAGGGGCAATTATGGTTATTTTCTCATCTCTTATCCCTACGTGCGCTCCGATTCCTTCGAAAGAACCATGTACATCTTGTGATTCCATTGAGAATTGTTCGGCATCGAGAAATGAAGCGTATGGATCGTCTAACGATTCCAGCATGCCTCTTATTGCTGCCTCACTGATCTTATCCGAGTTTAGATTGTTTCGATTGATGTGCTGTTCTTCTAACAGTTTCCACACTTCTTCAACTCGTTCAAAACCACCAGATGATGATTGATTCGAGGCGGGTTGGTTTTGTATTCTAGGTTCGAAGGCACAAGCTAATGAGAGAAGCGCTACTAGCGTAGTGCAAGCTACAGCAGATAGAAGTGGTAGTTTCTTGATTTGGATCAATAAAATTCGGCTGAGGACAGATTAATTTCCCGCGAGTACCCTTAAGAGGTTTAATTGTAACATAGGGCTACTGGTATCGCGTTACGTGTAAATTGACATAGTTTAGATATGCTTGATAGCATTGCCGGAAAGTTGAGGACGGTGAATATTTGGTAGGGATAATAAACTTTGGTGCATATATACCAAAATATAGATTAGGAGCCGATACAATCGGTTGGCATTCTAATCAAGAACGGTCTGTAGCAAATTTTGATGAAGATACCGTCACTATGGCTGTCGCTGCGGGTTATGAATGTATCAAAGGGTTTGACCGAGGGCAAATCGATGGCCTGATATTCGCTAGTACCACCCCGCCCTACTCAGAAAAACAGTGTGCTGCTATTGTGGCAGAGGCTTTAGACCTGAATGAAAATTTGTTTACTTCAGATGTAACTGATGTTTTGAAATGCGGGACCACTGCCCTGCGGTCAGCATTTGACGCGATTTCTGCTGGTTCGTGCGGTTTAATGCTAGTGATAATTTCCGATAGTAGACAAGGTCCTCCTAGGAGCGAAACGGAGCGTAATTCTGGAGACGGCGCAGTTGGGTTCTTGCTCGGATCTCATAACGTGATCGCAGAATATGAAGGGTTTTATTCTGTTACCAAAAATCTACTTGATAATTGGCGATCCAATGGTGACCCTTTCGTGAGGACTTGGGAAGATAGATTTGCTATTGAAGAGGGGCTTGAAAATGTTCTCAATGACGCTACATCAGCTTATTTATTGAAATACAATATGAAACCGTCTGATTTTGCAAGAGTGGCTTTGTACGCGCCAGATGGGCGGCGTCACACATCTCTAGCTAAAGGTATGGGGTTTGATGATAATCAAATAGAGCCGCCTTTGTTTGGGTTCCTTGGGAACATCGGAGCAGCTTTTGCTCCGATGTTATTGGCTAAAGCTTTGGAATCACGGGTTGAAGGAGAACGACTCCTAGTCGCTTCTTATGGCGATGGTAGTGATATCCTCGGTTTTAAGATGACCCAAGATACTAAACTATCTCGAGACCTGCTCGGAGTAACAGGCTATTTGGAATCAAAGGAGATTTTGGAATCTTACGAGACATACGCTAAATGGCGGTCAGTGTGGGATGTAGATGACGGTTCAAGGCGGCCAGACCCTCAATCGCCATCAGCAATAGCCTTATGGAGAGAGTCCGATAAGAATATTAAATTATATGGTAGCAAATGTAATAGTTGCGGGTATATCCAATATCCTATGCAATCCATTTGCGTAAACTGTCAAAGCAGAGATGACTATTTATCTGTCCGATTTAGTGATCAGCAAGGGAATATCTTTACATATTCTATGGATTATATTGCCGGTAGTGTTGATGTCCCATTGGTTATCACTGTGGTTAACTTCGATGATGGGGGGCGTATTCTGTGTATGATGACTGATAGAGAGATCGGCAAAGTTCATATCGGCATGCGAGTACAGATGAGTTTCCGTAAACTTCGAGTGGTCAATGGAATACATAATTATTATTGGAAATCGATACCAATAAGGGGTGTTGCTAATGCGGGGAATTAAGGATAGGGTTGCAATAGTAGGCATGGGGTGTAGTAATTTTGGGGAACGCTGGGAGTCAAGCGCTGCAGATTTGATGGTAGAAGCCGGATATGAAGCGTATGCTGATGCTGGGTTGGAGGCTAAAGATATCCAAGCTGCATGGCTTGGAACGGTGAGTTCTTTTAGAACAGGACAACCATTGGCAGAGGCCCTCAAATTAGACTACATTCCTATTACAAGGGTTGAGAACGCATGTGCAACAGCCACTGACGCATTTCGGAACGCTTGTTATGCCGTTGCTGCCGGAATATATGACATCGTATTAGCTGTTGGGGTGGAAAAACTGAAGGATTCAGGATTCTCTGGACTAGCTATACCTGAAGCTCCTGGTGCTGATGTTGCCCCACCTACACCTCCGCCATCCCAGTTTGCGATGGCGGCAACTCGTTACTTCCATCAATATGACATACCCTATGATAAAGGCAAGCTGACTCTGGCCGAAATTGCAACTAAAAATCATCATAACGGGACTCTTAATCCGAAAGCTCATTTCCAACGTGAAATAACTACAGATCAGGTTGTTAACGCTCCTATGATTGCGTGGCCCCTGGGTTTATTCGATTGTTGCGGCGTTAGTGACGGAGCTGCTGCAGCAATAATTACTACACCAGAAATAGCCAAAGGGTTAAGGAAGGATTACGTATTAGTTAAAGGACTAGGCTTATCGGTGGGGGCATTCGGAGTTCTACGTGATGACTGGGACTTTACGCATTTCCCTGAGACTGTTAAGGCTAGTCAGGCTGCATACGAAGAGTCAGGTATATTGAATCCTAGGCAAGACATAGATCTAGCTATGGTGCACGATTGTTTTACCATCACCGAGTTGATTATTTACGAGGATCTAGGCTTTAGCGGTAGAGGTAAAGCATCAGATGATGTGCACTCAGGCAGTTTTACGCTGGAGGGTGATCTACCGGTTAATACTGACGGGGGGCTTAAGTGTTTTGGTCATCCTGTTGGAGCTAGCGGTATTCGCATGATTTATGAGGTGTACAAGCAATTGCAGGGAAAGGCAGAAGGTAGGCAACTTAAGAAAGCTGATGTGGGATTAACCCATAACTTAGGCGGAAGGCCCGGTTCATTCACTTGTTCAGTAGCTATTTTTGGATCTGCTGAATGAGGATAACGAAACATTCGAAAGTTGGGGAGTGCACTAGTGGGTAACTTTCTACAGACTATATCGAGCCGGTTTTTAATTGCATTACAGTATCAAGACTACAGGACCCTGTGGACAGCTAACCTATTGGCAGGTGCTTCGGCGTGGGCCTTAATCGTTGCCCGAGCAGTTCTAGCATTTGAAATCACTGGTTATTATTCTTGGGCAGGATTGGTAGTATTTGCTGCGATGATCCCAAGATTAGTAGCCACTCCTTTGATTGGATTTATAGCTGACAGATTTGATAGGCAAACGGTTTTGTCTTGGACGTATGCGCTAAATCTCCTACATAATGTTGCCTTGGCCATTCTCGTTATGACGAGCCTAATAGGGCCAATTTTGTTAGTATTACTCGCTTTCTTTAATGGAACTCTCCGTGCTTCTCAGATGACCGCGACGCAGTCTTTAGTCCCAAACTTAGTACCCAAAGAGCATTTATTGAACGCTGTTGCTTTGAACCAGGCAACTCAACAAGGATCTAGAGCAGTTGGTCCCTTAGCGATTACTCCAGTCGTTCTTTATGTAGGCCTAGACTGGGCCTTTTGGGTTTGTGCTTTGTTTTATTTGGTAGGACTCATCCAGACTATGCGAATAAAGACTAGGTCTAGTGGAGATGTAGATAAACGAAAGAGTGTAGGAAGAAACATATTTGATGGTTTTTCTTATGTCTATACGACTCCTATCGTCCTAGCGATGATAATGTTCGCGGTGTTTCATTGCACTCTTACTATGTCTTACGAATCACTCTTGCCGGCTATGTCTGAAATAATGAGTAAAACTGGTAATCCTAATCATGCGGTTTTGTTGATGTCAGGCATAGGCGTCGGAGCCTTGATATCATCGATACTTCTGGCAGGCGTTAAGACAGACGCCGTTAGAGGGCGAGTTTTCTTGTTTGTTGGGTTAACCAGTGGCCTTACATATATAGCCTTAGGTTTATCTTCTATGATGGAGATGGCTTTGTTATTTGCTGTCTTATTGGGGGCAAGTACTGCTGGTTTTATGACAGTTACTCATACAGTAATACAAGCTGTTGTTCCGGATGGTGTTCGAGGTAGAGTCTCTGGAATATACAGCATGCATGTGGGTGGGAGTATGGCTTTCGCTAATCTACTCAATGGTATATTGGCTGATGTCTTTAATGCACCACTAGTAATGACCATAACAGGTATCGCATTTCTCATACTATCCATTGTAAGCATAATTTATAAACCTGTGAGGTCTCTCTACTTTCCACGAATCTTCAATAGTGAACTCACGTAGGAGACATGCATAATCCATAGTTGGTAGGGTATCACTGGCACTCTCTAGGGTACCCTAGGTGAAGGCGCTCCGTGGTGAAACCTCAAGAAATTGCTGAAAATGGGTATCCTTTCTCCTTGACTTAAAAAAACTGATCTTGATATAAGTTAATGGCAACGTAGTGGGAAGTGATGGCGTCGGGGAGTTGCACTTTTATCGGTTTTTATTGATACGTCTCCACCGTCGTAACCCCAAGTAATAGTGTTGCTGGACTGATTTAGGCTTATGCTCGAAACGAGTCTGATTAAAGTTATTGGCAGAGGGAGTACGGTTAATGTTTCAATAGACGATATTGAAGATATTTCTGTCGTATGCCAGCATTTGAATGATCATTTAGCGACCAATCGATTCATGTATTCTACTGGGATTATCAATGTCGATGTGGGGCGTAGAATTTTGGTTAAGGAAGAACTGCACAAAATAAAGGAAATTATCGAATCGGAGTCTAATGTTACAGTATCGAGATTCTGGTGTGATCCTTCCACGTTATCTGACGCATTATCGGAAACTAATGGATTTGGAGTAGACCTCGCTGATCCTTCAAAAAAATGGCAATCTCAGCAGCCCATTGTAATTCAACATAATGATCCAGCAACTTATGTAGATCCTGATAGTTGTATAGAACAAGACGTCATTGATCTAGATGAGCATTTGTCGGATGGGGGTGGCATTTCCGAAACAATAGCTCCCGAGACGCCTGAATATTTGAATGGATTGATCAAAGCTACAGGCCATTCTGACGAAGATCTGCATTATGACACTGAATATGCATCTTCAGCTATTTCAGAAATTACCGGCGCGGATGAGGATACTTTATTAGATGATCTTGTCGGTTTTCCTGTCAGAAATGAATCTGCCTCCCTTGACGTTAAGTCACCCAAAACCGAAGAACTGATAGACGCCTACCGAAGGAACGAGGCACTGTTTATAAAGACGACTTGTCGGTCCGGAGAGGTGATCAAGTACCCAGGAGATATAGTCGTACTGGCGGATGTAAACCCTGGTGCTCAACTAGTTGCTGACGGCGACATAATTATCTTTGGAAACCTTAGAGGGTTTGCTCACGCAGGTGCTAGTGGAGATACACAATCAGTAATAGTAGCATCTAATCTGAATGCTCACAGATTGCAAATTAGTGAGTGCACTGGAGTTTCACCTGAGAAATCAAATCGCAGTAAATCAAAAGGAAGTAAACCTAGGATAGCTTTCATTCGGCGTAATTCGATATATGTTGCGGCGTACACTGGAAGGTTTGCTGGGTACACTGGAGGGGTATTGTATGAAGGGTAGGACCATAGTCATCACATCAGGAAAAGGCGGGGTGGGCAAAACCACTACGACGGCCAATATTGGTACTGGATTAGCCATGCGAGGCCATAGAGTGGTTGTTATTGATACTGATATTGGGTTGCGGAACCTGGATGTTGTTATGGGACTGGAGAATCGTATTGTATACGATCTAGTTGACATAATCGAGGGCAGCTGCAAGATGCATCAAGGTATGATCAAAGATAAAAACAATCAGGATTTATATTTGATACCAGCTGCTCAAACTCGCGATAAAAACTGTATCACCGAAGAACAAGTTAAGGAACTGTGCAGCAAGCTTGAGAGTGAATTTGACTACGTGTTAATTGACTGCCCTGCGGGGATAGAACAAGGATTTAAAAATGCTATTGCTGCAGCAGAGGAGGCAATTATTGTAACAACCCCGGAAGTTTCAGCTATACGCGATGCGGACAGAGTAATTGGCTTGCTTGCAGCTGCGGAAATTCACAATCCTAAGCTGATAATTAACCGAATTAGACCAGGAATGGTTAAGCGCGGTGAGATGATGGACAAAGATGACATCGTCGATTTGTTGGCTGTTGAAGTTCTTGGGATGGTTCCCGCTGATGATAGATTAATAACTGCGACTAATCAGGGTGTACCTGTAATACATGATAAACGGGCCGTTTCTGGTGCCGCTTTTTCGCGTATAACCGCCAGAATAGACGGGGATGATGTTCCATTGATGGATCTAGACCCTAAAACAGGTATCATGGGGAAAGTAAAAGAAATCATGGGAATGAATAGAGGTGCTTACTCACATGCGTGAATTAATAAAATGGGTAATTGCCAAGCGAGATCAAACTCGAATAGTTGCTAGCAAAATTTCGGCTCGTGAACGACTTCAAATGGTTTTGATGAGAGATCGTATGGACGTGTCACCAGATATCATGGATGCTCTAAAAAATGACATGAAAGATGTCATGTCTCGTTATCTTGTAGTTGAAGATGATTTTCAGGAGTTCGCCATACACCGATCAGATGAATCAGTCTTCCTAGTCTCAAATATATTGGTAAAAGAATTACCCAGAAACACAGCTACGACCTAGAGCGGTATGATCATAGAGGGGACCGTGGAAACGGGGTAGATGATTTAGGTTCTTCACAGAATCATCTACCCCGTTGGTATGTGTGTATTTGAGTAGTATAATCGTGGCCAATTATTAAAGGACGCGTACATCATGAACTCAACCCACGATGAATTGTCCAGGTACTTGGAACTGACACTAAAGAGTAAAGCATTCTGGGAGAATGCTTGTGAATATTTGCCTGGGGGAGACAGCAGAAATTCTATCTATTGGCGTCCGTACCCGATCTTTATCGAATCTGCTAAAGGTGCGGTGGTCACCGATCTTGATGGTTATGAGAGACTGGATTTCATAAATACCATGACGACTATGATATTGGGGCATGGATTCCAGCCAGTTATCGATGGTGTAACACGCCAATTAGACGCTGGAGTTGGTTACAACGCTCCGAATATTTATCAGGTTGAGTTGGCTCGACGTTTATGCGAACGGATACCAAGTTGTGAGTTACTGAGATTTACTAATTCAGGTACCGAGGCAACGTTAAATGCTATTAGAGCGGCACGGGCGTTTACAGGAAGAACAGCTTTTGCGAAAGTAGAAGGGGGATATCATGGAACGCACGATTCTGTATCTGTGAGTGTACGAGTTGATGTTTCCAAAGCAGGTAGTGCTAATGCCCCCCATGCATTAGCAGCAAGTGAAGGGCTGCCAAGTGAAATATTAGACCAAGTGGTCGTCTTGCCGTTCAATGATACGGAAGTAGCGCTAGCAATATTAGAAGAACATCATAGTGATCTAGCCGCAGTAATTGTAGAACCAGTCATGGGGTCAGTTGGTATGGTTCCTGCGAGCCATGAATTTCTGTCGATGCTACGTGGCTTTACTCAGGAACACGACATAGTATTAATTTTTGATGAAGTTATTAGCTACCGTGTCTCAATTGGTGGGTGTCAGTCCTATTATGGTATAACTCCAGATATGACTGCTTTAGGCAAGATTATTGGTGGTGGTTTTCCAGTGGGTGCTTTTGGTGGGCGTAGGGATATCATGGAATTGTATGATCCGAGGATAGGCCCAAGAGTTGCTCATGCAGGGACGTTTAATGGAAATCCTGTTTCGATGTTAGCTGGAGTAATTACTCTTGATAACCTTACACCGAAAGTTTATCAAGAGCTAGAAATACTCGGACACGAATTGCGTTCTCAAATTCAAAACATCTGTATTGATATGGAAGTTCCAGTGCAAGTTACGGGTATTGGATCTCTATTCGGTATTCATTTCGCAGATCACGGGATACACAACTACCGTGATATTGCTAATTGTAATAATGAACTACGGGATCGCGTGTTCTTAGGTCTTATGAATGAGGGTATATTGGTTGCTCCCAATTTAGTTGGCGCATTGTCAACTGAAACGAAACTTGAGGAAATTAGAGTGTTCTCTGAAACTTTTAGAAAAGTCCTGTCGAGAAATATTTGATTCCTACAATCTACGTGGCTTGTATTCAGGGAATGAAAACATAGTTTTCACAGGAACAAGAAAGATGGGCTAGATAGCCCATCTTTCTTGTTCCTGTGTTTGGATTAGTCCACTGGGGCACGCTTTTCCCACTTCTCCGGCGGAGGATATACTGGGGTTGCTAGTCTGCGTACGTTTTCAGTAGCAAACCAATCTTTGCATTCCTCTCTCCATTTGACATAATGCGGGGCGTTTCGGTGTGCTTCAACTGCAGCATCATCTTTGTAGATTTCATATAGGTGTATCTGGTTTTCGTCTTCGTTATCTTGAAGTACGTCAAACCTGAGGCACCCCGGTTCGTCATTGTTTGATCCTCGCGCGTCACCCATCATTGACGCCATGAACTGGTCTTTAAACCCGGGTTTGATATTGATTGTCACGACTAGGGCTATCATTCTACCTCCTTATATCTGGTGTATATCCCGTATAGCCAGCGACATTATATCTATGAGCATGATTAGTTACAAGAAAATTGTTATGGTGACACGTGTGGTCATAGGATGTAGAATTTCCCAAATCGATAGTTTGGAGATATTGATGGGTGATATACCAATTGTATACACATTAACGGTCTGTCCGGCATGTGACCTTTTGAGGGATACGTGGCGTCGTGAAGGAATCCAGTATGAAGAGCGTAGAGTAGACCAGAGTCAGGATACCCTCGATGAGGCATTAGATTACGGAGATTCCGTTCCGATAATTGTTTATCCTGATGGAAAAGTTGAAATTGGATTTCAGGGCCAGACTGGTTGAGAGATTGGGTAACCGGCCGGTGGTCGGTAAAGAAGAAAACGAACTTTAGATTTAATTTAAGGGAGCAGGTCATGGAACGTGGTAATACTGTTGTTACACCGCAGAGATATGCAGAAGGTTTCGGATACTCTGATTACATAGAACAAATCAATGTGAACAAAGCCAGATTTCAAGAGTTTTACGAGAAGTTTCACGTTAGTGACGCGGAGTCAGCAAAGCTGAAGGAGATCACATCTCATGCAAAAGGGCCGTCTAAGATGATGGTTATAGGAGAAGACTGGTGCGGTGATGTGGTAAGAGGACTCCCTGTTTTAGCTAGAATGTCAGAGGTTGCCGGTTGGGATATGAAAATATTTCCGCGTGACTCGCACGAAGATATTATGAATGAGTTTTTGAAAGAAGGAAAATACATGTCTATACCGGTGGCCGTTTTCTATACTAGTGAACATGAATATTTATGTCACTGGATAGAACGGCCAGAAGTTGCAGCCCAAGAGCAAAGAATTATAGAACAGCAGATAAGAGATGAGAATCCTGATATCACGGATCAGGAATTTGGTCGCGAACGTAGGAATAGAACCGGTGCAAAAGCCGAAGAATGGCAGCAAGCCACGGTAACCGAAATAATAGATCTCTTACAATCTAATCTTTAGAAGGCTGATTGGGGTTTCCAAGATCTGGAGTGAATACGAGCCTTTTATTAGTCGTTCGGATTTTCTATTAGCCAATGGCTAGAGCCCGCACTTCTTTCGCACCGTCTGGCAAGGGATACGACTCCCATGTTGCACCATCGTCCTTGGATCCAAACGCTTCTCCTGCCCGGGCAACGCAGAAAACGTTATGAGGAGCCTTTGGATCGTTTCTTACTGCCATCATTGTACTGTTTGAGGTGACACCTGTTCCGATTGTCTCGAACGATCTGAAGAGGTCGCGGCTTCGATATACGGCTCCTTGATCGCTTATCGCCGCCGCGCCAATTGATACATAAAGAACGTTAGCCATGTGCTCGTCTGACCATAGATCCCTAGTGTAAGTTATTTTCGAGAATCTCCCAAAATCTATGGGTATCCAGTCACTGCCTCGATCAGGACCAATAAATGGTCCCTGTCTAGTAGTTATGAAAACAGTTCTTGGTGACGCAGCAGTACAGTGAATTCCGTGTAAATCTAGTGTGTCTTCACTATTAGCAAGTGATCCAGTGATATCTTCCCAATTCTCTCCGCCATCAAGACTCCTTATTACGCCAGCAACTTCCAATGCGGCGTATATTTCGTCCGGTGCGTTTGGGTCTGCGGTGAGAGCAATAACGCGAGTGGGGAATGACATGGTACATTCATTGGATCCCATTACTGCTGATGTCTTATTCCAAGAATCACCGCCGTCAGTACTTTTATGGATTTCACCTGGCGCAGTGCCAAGGTACATGGTTTTAGTGTCACCGGGTTTGAATAAGAAGGACCATACGGCTGGACCGCTTGTTGGATAATCTAATCGTGCCCAACTGTCGCCACGATCCTCACTACGATATGGACCGTCATGGGTTCCGGCAAATATCACCTCAGGCCTATTGGGGTGGATGACGAGTGTTTGCACTTGCACTTTACGTGGCAGTCCGTTAGTTAAATTTTCCCAGGAATTTGACTCAGGTGATAGACGATATAATCCATGGGTCTCTGCTCCAACGTATACGAACGTACTTTCTCCAAAAACCATATGCTAATTGATCCTTTTGCACATTTTTAGGGTTAACGCGTATGCATGTCTTCTAGTGTGTAAGTGAATTCTTCTATGACTGGATTTGAAAGAAGTTTCTCGGCCATCTCATTGACTTGTGTTTCAGCGGCTGTGCGAGAAGACTCGTCTATTTTTATCTCCATGTATTTTCCGACTCGCACGTCTTCAACAGATTGGAACCCTAGGTTTTTTAGTGCTCCCAAAACTGTTAGCCCCTGTGGATCGTTAACCATCTGTTTTAATGTAACTCGGACCTTTGCCAAATACATAATTCAACTCGTTTGTACTAATAATATGTTGATTAGATAATACGGTTAGCTAGTGGGTGGCGCCATGACTCCGCTTTCTGTGCACACTAGTCTCTCTGGTCCAAGGTTACCTGCGTAGGTATCAAAAAACTTTTCTAATCGTTCCTTATCTATTGTTGTCATAGTGTCGGATATTCCCCATGCTGCTGCAACAATAGTGCCGGAAGGTATTGCTTTATATGGGCGAGCAACACCCCATAGTCTAGATGGGCCTATGTCGTCAAATACTTCCCGTAGTTGATCGATTTCATTGCTATTTTCTAAGTTGTAACTGATAACTATATTTCCGTGCTCTAGGTTATGGACTACTCGCTCGTCCACTAACTCAAATTCTTCGAATCCACACTCTGCCCATCTTGCATAGTGATCTCCAGAAGTAGGAGGCACAGTATTATATTCTACCTGAGTACCTTCACTTATGTGCCTTCTCGTAGGCATTATGTCGTGCTGTATACCTACACCCTTGACATATGTCTCAGAAGCTCCAGTCCGCGCGCCAAAAGAAGCACCTCCCACTACGAATCCAGCTATGACAAGAAAAGCTATGATAGCGGAGGCAGATATATACCACCAGTTGGCTTTTGGTTTAGGTCGATTTAACGATAAAGAGGCGTCTGAGCTTCTACTACCGGGTTGAATTCGCCCACGACGGCGACGATGTTTTGATATTGGCACTATGGATCTCCTATTTAGTTATTATCTAATCTATATAGTTTCCCCGGTTAGCAGTTTATATGCTTCCGAGTAACGCTCTGTAGTTTTTAGCACTACGTCATCTGGTAGTGCTGGCGCAGGTGGTTCTTGGTTCCATCCCTGGTTTGACAAGTAATCACGTATGAACTGTTTATCATAGTTGGGTTGTGATTTTCCGGGGGAGTAACCTTCCGCGTTCCAAAATCTGCTGGAGTCAGGAGTTAATAATTCGTCAATGAGAATTATGTTTCCGTCAAGAATGCCAAATTCCAGCTTTGTGTCAGCAAGGATAATGCCTCTCTGTCTAGCATGCTGGTCAGCGAACGAATATACTTGCTTACTGATCGATTCGAGTTCGTTTGCAATCTCTTTACCCACCAAATCTTCCACTTGAGCTTGGGTAATATTTACGTCGTGGCCTTCTTCAGCCTTATTTGTTGGTGTAAAAAGCGGTTCCGGAAATGGCGTTCCTTCGAGCATGTCGGACGGCATTGATAATCCCCAGACTGTCCCGTTGCGCTGGTATTCTAACCAAGCTTGGCCGGTAATGTAGCCGCGGACTATGCATTCTATGTCAATTCGTTCAGCCTTCTTCACAATCATGGCCTGACCAGCCACCTCTGACGACATAGTGGCCAGCAATGGGTTGTCGCCATAGTTAGATTTGAGGTCTGGAGAATCTGCTAGACACAGGAAATGGTTAGGTACTATATCTTTGGTTTCTTCAAACCAGAAAGCAGATATACGGTTGAGAACTTGGCCTTTTTGGGGAATCCCTGTGGGCAACACCACATCGAACGCGGAGATTCTATCAGTAGCTACCATTAGTAAAGTTTCGTCATTAACAGCGTAGGTGTCCCGGACTTTTCCCTTGTGTAATATATCCGGCATGTTTGTGTCTATAATCATTATATTTCTCTTGTTTCCATGAGTGACTGATGTTTTAGCTGCTTCTACGTGGATAACCCGATCCTATCAAACGTTTCATCGATGTGTTTTGTATAGTAACCATAATCAAATATTTTTTCCATATCGTCTACTGACAAGCTGGCTAGTGCGTCTGGATCATTCTTTAATAGTGAACGGAAATCGTGTCCTTCATCCCAACTTTTCATAGCGTTTCTCTGAACTATTTTGTATGAATCCTCTCTTGATAGCCCTTTGTCTACCAAAGAGAGTAGTACCTGTTGACTAAATATAAGACCACGGCTGCTCTCTACATTGGCCAACATCTGTTTATCTAAGACGCGTAGGTCCTTAACTATACCGGTGAAAATACTTAGGATGTAATCCAGTGCTAGGCAGGAATCAGGCAGTATTATTCTCTCTGCAGATGAATGGCTTATATCTCTTTCACCCCATAATGCAACATTCTCCATAGCTGTGACACTATTTCCACGTATAAGCCTAGCTAGGCCACAGATGCGTTCCGCTAATTCTGGATTTCTCTTGTGCGGCATAGATGAAGATCCGGTTTGGCCGTGTCCAAAGGGTTCCTCTAGTTCATGTATTTCGGTTCGCTGAAGTCCTCTAATCTCTGTGGCGAACTTTTCCAATGATGCCGCGATTAAGGCGAGGGTTGTTACGAAATGAGCGTGTCGGTCACGCTGTATTATTTGATTAGATACGGGAGCTACTTGTAGTCCCAAGTGTTTACAAACATTTTCTTCTACTCTGGGCGGGATGGTAGCGTGTGTTCCTACCGCTCCTGAAATCTTGCCTACTCTTATGCCATTACACGCGTCAACTAACCTAGAGCGCTGTCGCTTCATTTCTTCCCACCATAAGGCCATCTTGAGTCCAAAGGTGATAGGTTCTGCATGAACACCATGCGTTCTCCCCATCATTAGGGTATGTTTGTGTTTGATAGCTTGTTCAGCTAGAGCTTCTATCGCCTTGTCTACTTCTTCTATTAGTAATTCGCCTGCCTGAACCATTTGCATGGCCTGCGCGGTGTCTAACATATCGTTTGACGTCATGCCCAGGTGTAACCAACGACCTTCCGGACCCAACCTTTCGGTTATGGATGTCAAAAAGGCAGTAACGTCATGGCGAGTTGTCTCAAATATTTCCATCATCCGATCATAGTTATACGTGGCAGACCGTAATAAAGTCATGTCGGATTGCGGGATTACTCCTTCTTCAGCCCAAGCCTCCGAAACAGCTAATTCAACATCTAGCCATTTTTGATATTTATTCTCGTCAGACCACACCTGTTTCATGGCCGGCCTGGAATACCTGTCAATCAAAGCTCTATCTCCTATACGTTATTAGTGTTCGATTGCATCTCGTATTTTGATTGGTTGCACTGTAATGTCCTTAGGACATCACCAAAATCTCTAAATGGGATAAATGGTATATTTTTGCGCTGACACTCCTCGGCTAAGACGCTGTGTGCGAAGACTACATCGGCTTCTAACGCCGCTTCAAAATCTGATCTCCCGTCACCAATGTAATATACCGTATGTCCTTTCTTCTGGTAGTTATTTACGATAAGTCCTTTTGAATTGCCCTGGGATTCGTTCCCTGGACGTACGTAATTATATTGGTATGATATTCCCTTCTCATTGATACTTGTATTAACGGCGAAGATGGGAATGGAACTGTAACCTTCACCTTGAATTAAGGCTTCGATGTAAAAATCCAAGCCTTGACTGACTATAGCCATCGGAAAATTATTAACGCAGCAATATTCGGCCAATTCTCCGAAATATGGACGAAGGCTTGCATTTTCCCGAACGTGTTGCTGCATTGTGGGTATGTCGACGCTAATGTTGCGAAATACTATCTCTTGGTAGTCTTTCAATGTGAGGTCTCCGTTCCGAAACTGAGCCCGAATGGTTTCCCATGAAGAGTCCCCAAATGTTTTTAAAAGCAACTCTGCGACGTTCTGGTGTGCAGCTGTATCATCGAAATCGCTAAGCACGCATGGGCGAAAACTAGATGTTCCTAGATTTGACTCGTTAATGTTCATACGACCTTCTGATTTATTCTGGTTAGGCCTGGATTTCTGCCGGACGATATATTAGCAGTCTGGTTAACTAGATTATTAGTCTTAGCTCTTCTTTTATTGCTTCAAGCAAAGCTATCTCTACTGCTGCTCGGTCCGGTCTTATGTCGATTTCATTTACCTGAAGATATATCCCGTTCGTGGTTATTCCGACATCTACGGCGATTTCTCTCTCTTGGTCGCCGGTGGTGACTTCGTCCCAAGACAGTATAACGCTTATATAGTCTGGTCCGATTTCTCCTTCTTCCGTGGCGTAATCGGTCTCAGTGTTTATAATTTCCCAAGATGATTCGGTAGAAATAGTTCCCTGACCTTTTAGCGCTAACGTGTTCAGACTATTTAACATTTCTGGTATCTCAAGTTCAGACACTACTCTACTAAGAGCATCTCTATCTGTGTTAGTTTGTTCGGTCTCTTCCCGTATATGTTTCTCCCTTTCCTGGCGAATTAGTTCTAACTCAGGGAGTAGAGTGGTTATTTTTTCTATCCAATCCATTACGTTCTCATCTTTGTTGTTGATTTGGTGCCGCCCGCCATTGGGGAGAATCTGGTTAACCAATAATTGAATTGATCTACAGCGGCTAAGTTAGGTAATTGGAAACGGTATTGGATGCGATGTAGCAAATCTAGCATATCGATGTAGCGTATTCCCCAAGGTCCCTTCCTTAAATCCGGGGTGTACCAGCCTAATAGTTTCAACGCGCGTTCAGATGATTGGTTCCAAATTCCAAATAGTAAAGGATACCTCAAGTGAAGAAGGTACGAAACAAATTCTTTGCCTGTTCCATGAAGTTTGTAAGCTCCTACGTCCGACACACATTCGTCAAATCTCCCTTCTAGTTTTATTGTGTCGTACAACAAGAAATCTAAAGCATCTCGAGTATCGGCAATAGTATTTGTCTTAAATACTGCAGTGTTTCTACCACCGGAGCATTTGTATAGATCTAAACTTTGTTCAATAGACAGGGTTGGTAGCATATCTTCGGTTAACCATACGCTAAACTCAGGACACCTCTCAAACTTTTTTTGAGCATAGGTGCGCAATGTGCCATCGGCTATGGCTCGTCCAAAAGCTGATGATAAGTCGTATGTATCTGTGGATTGACGCATGACCACCGTAAAATTATCTCTTCTAGTCGCTTATGTCAGTTCGGCAGTTAGAACCATCGAAATGGATATTGTTCACTCTAGTGTAGGCATTAGCTTTGGCGTCATCGATTGATGCACCCCATCCTACTACTGTGAGTACTCTCCCGCCAGAGGTGACTATATCTCCTGTATCTGGGTCGTGTCTTGTGCCGGCATGAAATACCATGCTATTTGGACTTTCGTTCTCTAACCCCTTGATAGCTCTTCCTGTTTCGTATTTGTCTGGATATCCCCCTGAGGTCATTACAACCCCAACGTGAGGTTTGTCATTCCATTTGACTGTAATACTATCTAGAGTTCCACTGGTGCAAGCATTCATGATTTGTATGGGGTCAGTTTCTAATAACGGAAGGATCACTTGAGTTTCAGGATCGCCGAACCGACAATTGAATTCCAGAACTCGTGGGCCTGATTGAGTCAACATTATTCCGGCGTATAAAATACCGGTGTATGGTATATTCTTTTCGGCCAACTTGCGGATGGTTGGCTCCATAATGTTTGTCATTATCTGATGCTCAAGTTCGTCGGACCAGAACCGTGGCTGGGTATAACTACCCATGCCTCCGGTATTTGGCCCAGTATCTCCGTTGCCCACCCTTTTGTAGTCGCAGGCCGCCACGGGCTTGGATACAGATATTCCATCGCTAAAAGCAAAAACGCTCACCTCAGGGCCGGATAGAAATTCTTCGATGACTATTGTGTCTCCCGCGGATCCAAATATCCGGTCTGACATTGTAGTAACGACAGCTTTTCTAGCGGAAGACTGATCCATGCATATTAGAACGCCCTTGCCGGCTGCTAACCCATCTGCCTTTACAACGAGTGGCCCAGTGGTTTTGTCTATAAATGACAGAGCTAAAGCAGGGTCTGTAAAAATATGATAATCAGGCCCTGGTACCTGAGCTTCTGTAATTATTTGTCGCGCAAATGATTTGCTAGATTCTATTTGAGCGGCACTCTTGCTTGGCCCAAAAGCAGGAATGCCCACTTTATAAAGTCTATCTACTAAGCCGTGGGCCAGAGGTGTTTCTGGACCTACGACTACCAACTCTATCACTAAGTTCTGGGCTAATTGGATAATTGCTTCTGTATTGAGAGGGTCAACATCCACGTTCGTCGATATCAGATTCGTTCCTGCATTCCCATTAGCGGTCCAGATATTGTGAGCGGAATCCGATTGACTAATGCGCCAAGCTAAGGCGTGTTCTCTGCCTCCAGACCCTACTACCAATATATTCATAACATTGAATCCATTTGGGATATATTCTCGCGCAACGTGCTTCTATACATTGACTTTACCTATCGCACGTCTTATTCCCACTCAATTGTTCCCGGAGGTTTGCTGGTGATGTCATATACCACTCTATTGACTCCGGTCACCTCATTGACAATCCGGCTGGATATCTGTGCCAATAGCTCATATGGCAAACGGACCCAGTCAGCTGTCATTGCATCGTCGCTAGAGACTGCCCGAATAGCACATACGTAACCGTATGTCCTAAAGTCACCCATTACGCCGACGGTACGGTTATCACTTAACACGGCGAAGCTTTGCCAGATGTCCTCATACAACCCGGCGTTACGGATTTCTTCGAGTACTATGGCATCACATTCTCTGAGTATATCTAATTTATCTTTAGTGATATTTCCGATGATGCGTATTGCTAAACCCGGGCCAGGAAACGGCTGTCTATATACCATTTCGCGTGCGAGTCCGAGTTCAATACCTACATCTCTGACCTCGTCTTTGAAAAGGTATCGGAGAGGTTCCACCAGTTTCAATTTCATATCTTCCGGGAGACCGCCAACGTTATGATGGGTCTTGATTCTGGCTGAAGCACGGTTATCTGGAGTCTCGCTCTCTATTACATCTGGATATAAGGTGCCTTGCGCCAGGTATTCTGCATACCTGACATCTGACGATATTTCTTCAAACACCCTAATAAACTCTTCTCCAATAATTTTCCGTTTTTGTTCTGGATCTGTAATATCTTCTAGGCGCTCTATAAATCGGTCAGCGGCGTCTACATATATAAGGTTTAAACCTAAGTTGTTCTTGAAGGTGTTTTGTACTGCTTCTGCTTCACCTTTTCTAAGTAGTCCGTTGTTAACAAAGATGCACGTTAGTTGATCACCAATTGCTTTGTGGAGTAGCAAAGCGGTTACGGATGAGTCTACACCCCCTGACAGAGCACAGATTACATGGGCATCCCCGACTTGGTCTTTTATTCTTGTAGTGCATTCTGAAACGAAATTTCCGGGGGTCCAATCCTGTTTACAGTGGCATACCTTCTGAAGGAAATTATCAAGTACACTCATGCCAAGAGGGGTGTGTGCTACTTCCGGGTGAAACTGTAGAGCGAATATCTTGTTTCCATCTCCAATGGCTGCCATCGATGAGTTCTCTGTGTGCGCTAAAGGCGACAGGGTTTTAGGCAGTACTTCTACCTTGTCGCCGTGGCTCATCCATACTTCAAGAGATTCGGGAATCTTGTCGAAAAGAATACAGTCAGATGTATCTTGACTTAGAATGGCGTGTCCGTACTCGCGTTTGGGACTTGGTGAGACTTTTCCGCCCATTTGGTGTACTAATGCCTGCATGCCATAGCATATGCCGAGTATAGGTAAATCACTTTTGAAAACCCATTCCGGTATTGTCGGTGCGGCTTCGTCGTATACACTCGATGGTCCACCCGATAGGATAATACCTTTGGGAGTTAGTCTGTTTGTAACCATCTCCCATGTTGATGAGGGAGATACCAGTTCGGAATAAACGTGGAGTTCACGGACTCGCCGGGCGATCAGGTGACTGTATTGAGAACCGAAATCAATTACTACTATGCCTTCATCAGTTACTAGAGGCGACGCTACATTATCCACTGTACTTGCTTGCGAATATCCCAACTAACCCTTACCCCCTTCAGCCGTCTTTGTTCGCATGTATCTAGGAATGGAGTAAGGTATTATGCTTCAAATTGACATAATAATCTAGACCCATCCTTGGAATAAATCATCGGTTACGTGTGGCAAAATATCGACCCTTTTTATTCTACGTGCTAAACTCGTTCTGCTATGGCATCAGTAGACTCTCTTTGTACTTTGCATGGATCAAAATCTGAATGTGCCGACGAGATAAATCGTGCGGCCAATGTGATCTTGAATGGTGGGATAATAGTTTATCCAACAGATACCCTGTATGGCTTGGGAGCGGATATTTTCAATGAAGACGCGCTTCTACGTATATACGATATCAAAGGCAGGCCTAATGACATGGCGTTGCCGGTTCTAGTAAATGGTTGGGAAATGGTGCAGTCGATATCCTCAGAAGCAAATTTGATTGGTGAAAAACTAGCTGCTAGATTCTGGCCAGGTCAGCTTACTCAAGTAATACGAGCGAACGACAATTTATCTGCAATTCTGACGGGAGGTAGGGGCACGATAGCCGTCAGGCAACCTGATCATTGGATAGCACAACAGATTATTGAACAGGTTGGTAATCCGATAGTCGGAACTAGCGCCAATTTTAGTGGGTTTCCAGATTTAGTTGAGCCTTCAAGTTTAGTTGATCAATTAGGTCATTTGGTGGACCATATAATAACTTGTGGTCCAAAACCATTGGGGCTTGGATCTACTGTAGTTGACATAACGAGTGGGGAGCCCGCAGTTTTGAGGAAAACCTCTATCTCTGCAGAGGATATACAAGCGGTATTAGGGGAAATGGAGTCTTGAGATTTTTACGTTAGATAAATTACCTGAATATAGATCATCAGTTAACCAAGAATTGAAAGAATCATTCTCTGGGAGGGATGGTTTTCTATATGATCTGCTACGCTATCACCTAGGTTGGACTGATCAATATGGTCAAACACAAGATGTTCTGGTAGACATCGGATTTCAATCCATGTTGGCTCTTTCTATTGCTGATCTAATTTCAGATGATATAGATCCCGCGTTACCGGTAGCAGCTGCAGTGCAACTAATCTGTGATTTTATGGACGTACATGGAGAGGTGCAAGCTGGGAAACTGGGATCAGATTCGGAAAGACCCACGATTTGGTGGGTCTGGGGTCCTGCCCAGGCAATAAACGCAGGAGATGGTCTGCACGCACTCGCAAGGTCAGCCATGATGCGACTATCAACTCGACATATAGAACCTATAAAGATTCTAGAGGCAGTGCGATTACTGGACAGCACATGTTTGACCTTGTGTGAAGGTCAGTACATTGATTTGACGTTTCAAGATCAAGTAATGATAAAAACGTCCGATTACATGGAGATGGTTTCCAAAAAATCAGGAGCTCTGCCAGGTTGCGCCGCTAAATTAGGGGCTTTGGTGTCCGGTTTCGACCATGATACTTGTGTGGCAATTGAAGAATTTGGTATAAACCTAGGTGTTGCATGGCAGCTAAAGCGGGATATAGATGGACTTTGGGGTGATTTAGGGACTGGTATAACTGCCGACAACTTATTGAACAAAAAAAAGACTTTGCCCCTCATCCATGCTCTAGAGACTGGGTCAGCAGCTATAAAACGTGAAATCACAGGGATTTATATGAAACGAGTCCTAGAACCATCAGATATATCCCGAGTTCTTGAACTGTTAGATGAAGTAAACGCCAAAGGACATGCCTTGGCGGAGATGGACGAGATTTTAATCAAAGCTGGGGATAGTCTGGTGTCGTGTGGTATCGATAGAACTAAAAGCGACGAGCTTATCGAGTGGGTCATTGCACATAAATAGGACTGTATCCTGTTTCGGTCTGATTTAGGAGTTATCTTCACATATGCCAAAGAGAGCTTTAACTGATCTGGATGTTAAAGGTAAAAGAGTTCTTGTCAGGGTGGACTTCAATGTTCCGATTGAACAGGGAATTGATGCTATAGCGTTGTACGATCAGAGGTTAAGGTCAACTTTGCCCACCATAAAGTATCTTAGGGACCAATCTAGCATAGTGATACTATGTTCGCATTTAGGCCGTCCCAAAGGCGAAGTCGATGAAACGTTAAGGCTTGCTCCTATAGGTGATAGGTTGAGCCAGTTATTGGGTTGTCCCGTAACTAGCTTATCTGACTGCATCGGTGAGAAAGTTTCGACCCATATCAATGAACGGGTACCTGGAGATGTTGTCCTTCTCGAGAATCTGCGTTTTCACCCAGGTGAGGAAAAAAACGAAGATGGGTTCATTAAATCATTAGCTAGCCTGGCCGATGTCTTCATAATGGACGCTTTTGCTGTAGCCCACAGAAGTCATGCGTCCGTTGTGGGTGTCACAAAACACTTACCATCAGCAATGGGACTGTTAGTAAAGAGAGAAGTAGATTCGATGAGTAAGGCCCTGGAGAATCCGGACACACCAATGGCAGCTCTAATGGGTGGGGCTAAAGTTAGCGATAAGATTTTGGTTATTGAGAATTTGCTTGATAGACTTGATCATTTGGTTATAGGTGGAGGTATGGCAGTAACTTTCTTGAGTGCTTGTAGGAAGCCAACCGGAGCCTCTAGAGTGGAAAGTGATCGTATCGCATTTGCTAAATGGGTTATGGAAGAGTCAGGCAAACGGGACACAGAGGTTCACCTTCCTCAGGATTTAATAGTAGCCAGTGAATTCAGCGCGACTCCATCACGTGTAGCTACGGTTGACCAAGGCGAGGTGCCCGATAACTGGTTCATTATGGATATTGGGCCGAAGTCCGCACAATCGTTTGCTAAAATTCTTGGACAATGCAAGACCATTATATGGAACGGCCCAATGGGAGTTTTTGAGATGGACAGTTACAAGCAAGGAACAGTCACAATTGGTAACACGATTGCTAATATGCAGGGGGTTACTACAGTAGTCGGCGGCGGATCTACTGCAGAGGCTGTGGAATCCATGGGCATAACTGATAAATTGACACATGTATCTACTGGTGGCGGGGCATCACTTGAATTTCTTGAAGGGAAAGTACTGCCAGGCATAGATGCTTTGCCAGACAAGTAGAAAATAATCTTAGTGGAAGGGATAGTGGGTTAAATATGATAGACCTTGAACAATTGCATGATTGTTATGTGAAAACTGGTAGCAAAATAATACTTTTAGTAGTAGATGGTTTGGGAGGGCTAGCTCACCCCGACACGGGTAAATCTGAACTGGAAACTGCCAACATACCAAATCTAGATGCCATGGCGCAGGAAAGTGCGTGTGGTTTGACAACGCCGGTAATGCCCGGAGTCGCCCCTGGTAGTGGGCCCGGACACTTGGCTTTATTTGGGTACGATCCGCTTAAGTATCTGATTGGAAGAGGTGCATTGGAAGCACTTGGGATAGGTGTGGAACTTTTGCCTGGAGATGTTGCAGCGCGTGGTAATTTCTGTACGGTTGATGACAACGAAATGCTTGTTGATCGCAGAGCAGGGCGTATTCCTACAAATTTAAGCGGCCCTCTATGTGAGCGGTTGAATGAAATCACAATTGACGGTGTTCAGGTTGATGTATTTCCGGTTCAAGATTATCGTTTTGTTCTGCGGTTAAGAGCTCCAGGTTTGTCTGAGGATATCAGTGAAACTGATCCACAGATTACAGGAGTCGAAGCTCTTAAAGTGAAATCTCTCTCGAATGGATCGGACAAAACAGTAAACATAGTCAATGAATTTGTCCAAAAGGCAAGGGATGTATTAAGAGAAGAAGAACGAGGTAACATGGTCTTACTTAGGGGATGGGCGCAGCTTCCTCACTTGCCTGCTATGGGTGACGTCTATAAGTTAAATCCTGCTGCCGTGGCCGCATATCCTATGTATAGAGGATTGGCTACTGTGGCTCAGATGAAGGTTATTCCTACTGGCAAAACATTTTCTGATGAAGTCGATACTCTGTATCAAAACTATGAAGACCATGATTTCTTTTTTATACATTACAAACCAGCAGATGCTGCAGGTGAAGATGGAGATTTTGATGCGAAAGTTAAGACGTTAGAAGATTTAGATGAGCTGATACCGAGGTTGCGTAATCTAAATCCTGATGTATTTATGGTAGCTGGAGACCACTCTACTCCGGCTATTATGGCAGCGCATAGCTGGCATCCAGTTCCATTTATGCTTCATTCGGAGCTAACCAAAGGTGAGGGGATCTCTGGATTCAATGAGACGGCCTGTAATCTAGGTGCGATTGGTCGTATACCAGCTACTAATATTATGCTACTAGCGCTATCACACTCTGGAAAACTCACAAAATTTGGACCCTAGGCTGGCTGGGCGAAATGGGTAGACGTATTGTAGTTGGTAACTGGAAAATGAATCAATCTCATCAAGAAGCGCTTGATTTGGCCTCTAAAGTCCAATCTGCTTGCGAAAATATATCTGAAGTGCACGTTATCTTGGCCCCTCCTTTTGTATCGTTAATTCCTATTAGAGATTGTCTATACGGTTCGAATATATCACTAGCCGCCCAGAATATGTTTTACCAAGAGTCAGGGGCATATACAGGTGAGATATCCCCATTGATGCTTAAAGAAGTCTGTGACTATGTAATATTAGGGCATTCTGAGAGAAGGTCGATATTCCGCGAATGCAACGAGACAATAAATAAAAAAGTGATTGCGGCGTTGAAGCATGGTATTAGGCCGATCTTATGTGTGGGAGAGTCGTCACGAGACAGGCAATTAGGAGATTCCATAACTGCAGTCAAGTTGCAGATTGAAGAATCGTTACAAGGCCTGAGCCATGTGGGAGAGTTAATGGTTGCTTATGAACCTGTATGGGCGATTGGGACAGGTGAATCAGCAAGCCCTGAGGTAATTGATACTATATCTTCGGAATGCATTCGTAGCACACTGGTATCATTATTAGGAGACTCGGGGAAAGCGATTCCAATTTTGTATGGCGGTAGTGTTACTTCTCTAAACGTCGCAGAATTCCTGGATTGTGATCAGGTAGATGGAGTTCTTGTAGGAGGAGCTAGTCTCGATTACAAGCAATTTATCGATATTGTTAACCGATCCCAAGCTCCGGCCTAGTGAGGTTGAGGCTATGTCGGATTTGGTAGTTATACTTGGACCAACTGCTACAGGCAAAACAAAACTGGCTATAGAAATTGCTCTGGCTATAAATGGCGAGATTGTTAATGTCGACAGTCGACAGGTTTACCGTTTTATGGATATCGGGACCGCTAAGCCAACAAAGGATGAGTGCGCGAGTACACCCCATCATCTTATTGATATTTTGAATCCGGATGAAATGTATAGCGTTGGGAGCTTTATCGCCGATGCTGTACACACGATAAATCAAATCAGGGAACGGGGATCTGTTCCTATATTGGCCGGCGGGACAGGGCAATATATCTGGGGTTTGCTTGAAGGGTGGAATGTTCCAATTGTGCCTCCCAGTGATTCGTTCCGCGCAGAAAAGGAAGCGCAGGTTGCCACGTATGGGTATCAGTTCTTGTATGATGAGCTACAGGACTTAGACCCCGAACGGGCATTTCAGATAGATCCGCGTAACGTAAGGAGAGTTATAAGAGCTCTGGAAATCATTCATATAGGAGGGATTAAACCTTCGGATGTGCCGTCAAGAAGAAACGAGAATTATGCTCCGTTGATAATAGGCCTGACAATGAACAGATCTGATTTGTATGCCAAGATTGATGATCGAGTCGAGCAAATGATGGATATGGGCCTGCTAGAAGAAGTCAATAGCCTTAAGGAAATGGGATATTGTTTGGGAGAAGGGGCGCTCGACAGCCCAGGATATCGTGAACTTGGTGAATATTTAACTGATTCCTTGTCTCTAGTACAAGCAGTAGAGAAGACTAAATACCAAACACATAAACTAGCTCGACGGCAATATACATGGTTTAAGAAGGATGATCCTCGTATACATTGGCTGGACAGCAGTACTCCAGAGGTATTAGGTAAGGCAAAACGGTTGCTTTCTCAGACTTATCCTCAAGCGTCACTATGATACAATTACGGTCTTCCCAGTTTATTTGTTCGGAGTGCATTCACATTGAAATTTACGAAAATGCAAGGTGCTGGCAACGATTATTTGTACATTGACGCACGTAATATGGAGAAGGATTGGGAGCGTCTAGCCATAGACATGAGTAATAGGCATTTTGGCGTAGGCAGTGATGGGATAATTCTGATCCAAACCTCCGATATAGCTGATTTGAAAATGCGGATGTTTAATGCTGATGGTTCTGAAGGTGAAATGTGTGGCAATGGTATAAGGTGCTTCGCGAAGTATTCTTTGGACAAGGGCATAATTCCCAATACCGAGGGAAACCTGCAGGTAGAGACGTTAGCTGGTATACGGGATATTGTACCTATAAGAGCAAATGGTGTCGTGGTAGCGGCACGAGTGTCTATGGGTAAACCTATATTTTGTCCAGCCGATGTTCCCGTAGTGCTCGATGCGGATTTTGTAAATCCTGTTACAAACTACCCTGTGACTATTAGTGATCTCAATTTTGAAATGGGTTTTGTCTCAATGGGAAATCCTCATGCAGTGACGTTCATAGACCAGCCTGTACTGGATTTTCCCCTTCATAGCATCGGTCCGGTAGTTGAGAATCATGAGATGTTTCCTAGGAGAGTCAATTTCGAAATAGTCAATATAATTGACGAGAACCATTTGACAGCGCGGGTCTGGGAGAGAGGATCTGGAGAAACGATGGCCTGCGGAACTGGGGCATGTGGCATAGCTGTCGTATCTCGTTTGTTAGGGCACACCTCGGACAGGGTTAACATAACTCTGCCTGGCGGGATGTTGACTATTGAATGGGATGGTGTAGGGGAAGTATTTTTGGAAGGTCCTGCTGAGGAAGTGTTTACAGGAGACTGGGATTAAAGTTATACATTTAGAAGGATTAGGCAAATGGAATTCTCTAGTAGATTAGGAAAATTAGCACCTTATCCCTTTGTGGAAATATCAAGGATAATTGCCGAAAAACGTGCTGCAGGGGCTGATGTAGTAACTTTCGGAATAGGTGATCCGGATATACCTACACCTCGACCGATTATAGATAGGTTGTTGACTGCTTCAGAACATACTCCGAATCACCGATATCCGGAGACTGACGGGTTGCCGGAGTTTCGTAGAGCTATCGCCCAATGGTACAAGCAACGTTTTGACATAACGTTAGACTCGGATACGGAGGTACTTCCATTAATTGGAGCTAAAGAGGGTATTGGACACGCAGCCTTCTGCTTTTTGGATCCCGGAGACGTTGCCCTTATCCCTGACCCTGCATACCCTGTTTACGGTGTTGGCACAATGTTTGCCGGTGCAGAGAGCTACATAATGCCATTGAAACATGAAAATGGATGGTTGCCTGTATATAGTGATATACCTGAAGAGATAGCTAAGGCTGCGAAAGTTATGTGGTTGAATTATCCCAATAATCCTACTAGTGCAGTAGCCTCAATAGAAGAATTGGCTACTGCAGTTGCATACTGTAGGGATAATGATATAGCTCTACTGCATGATGCTGCTTATAGCGAAGTAGGATATGAAGGTTATAAAGCGGTCAGCATGTTGCAGGTCGAGGGAGCGAAGGATATTGGTATAGAATTCCACTCCTTGTCGAAGACGTACAATATGACTGGTTGGCGAGTTGGTATGGCGGTAGGGAATGCAGATATGATAAAAGCGCTATTTCAAATCAAGGCCAACCTGGATTCTGGTATCCCTCAAGCGGTTCAGGAAATGGCCATGGAGGCTCTCACAGGATCACAGGATTGTATCGACGATAATATAGCGATATACGAACGCCGACGTGATAGAGTGATTAAGGCAGTTCGGTCTATTGGATTGTCCGTTGATGTACCTGAATCGAGTCTATATATATGGGCGCGAGTCCCAGAAGGGTTTACTTCGGCAGAGTTTGCTGCAAGGTTATTAGAAGATATGGATATAGTTGTGACCCCTGGTTCAAGTTATGGTGAATACGGGGAAGGGTACATTCGATTATCCTTAACTACTCCAGATGAACAAGTTGAGAAGGGATGTCAGAGAATCGAAAATTGGACAGTACCTTCGCCTAAGGCAGGTTAGATTATACCTAGAAGAACGATATCAACATCTCGTGAAAAAGAAAAAGCTGTTTTGGTGGCTGTTGAGATAAAAGACAAAAGACATTCATGGGAACTGACAGACACGTTGGCTGAGCTTGCCTACCTAACTGACGCTGCTGATGCTGAAGTAGTCGGACAGATCAGTCAAAAGGCCGATCGTCTTACCACTACTTATGTTGGTAAAGGAAAAGTAGAAGAAATACGGGATTTGAGGGATGAACAAAAAGCCGATGTCGTGATCTTTGATGACGAACTCACTCCTACTCAACAGAGAAATCTTGAAGCCGCACTGCAATGTAAGGTGATAGATAGGACTGCTTTAATCCTTGATGTATTTGGTCGGCATGCGCAGACGCATGAAGGTAAGTTGCAAGTGGAACTGGCTCAACATCAGTATCTGTTACCACGGCTTGTCGGACAGTGGTCTCACCTGGAAAGATTGGGCGGAGGCATCGGTACAAGAGGCCCTGGTGAAACCCAGTTGGAGACCGACAGAAGAATAATAAGAAGGCATATACAAAAGATTGAACAAGAACTAGACAAGGTTAGACAAAGGCGTGATCTACACATGGAACGCAGGAAACGTGCTGGGCTACCAATGGCAACCTTGGTTGGCTATACCAATGCGGGTAAAAGTACACTATTTAATGCGTTGAGCTTGTCAGATGTCATTGCACAGGACCAACTGTTCTCCACTTTAGACACTGTTACCAGAAAGCTCAGGTTATCTTCTGGAGGGGATCTGCTCCTTAGTGACACCGTAGGTTTTATTCAAAAATTATCTCCCACCGTTGTAGCTGCATTTCGAGCTACTTTGGAAGAGCTACAGGGTTCTGACGTTCTGGTTCATGTTATAGATGTGACTCATGCCAAAGCGGCCGAACAAGCACAGGTAGTCGATGATACCCTCAATGAGCTGGGGCTTGGTGACAAACCAAGAATTCTAGTAATGAATAAGATGGATCTGGTGGAATCTAAATCAACGGATGGACAACCGGCTTTTATACCAACTTCGGACAAGTATCCTACTGTTTTTGTATCAGCACGAAAGAAATGGAATCTAGAGCGATTGCTCGATGAAATTGAGGGTACACTTCTGCAAATCGATGACTTGGTTGATGAAGAGGAAGAAGTCGAACAAGCCAGCGATTGATTCAAAATGTTATTTTAATTGGTTCGCACAACGTACGTTATGTAACCTTACTCCTGTGGTATTTGTTTACATAACCTAAATATAGGTATTTTGGAATAAACGACAGGTTATACTGTGTTTGTTTGGTGAGTCTGTAATTCCGGTTGGGTTTGTCGTATAGTTTCTGAGGTTACAAAATTGCAAGGCTCTCAGATCGCCATAGAGCGTTTTGTAGCTTTTAACGAGGTGCAGGTGCCCGTAAAATGAATTTACGGCTTTTCGGTGGGGATGGGTTTTTCGCTCAATCAAGTTTTGTAGTATTTGGATATCGAGAATATCGATACTTCTGGATAGCGGCGGCTTTTTCAAATATTGGAATGTGGGCCTTGGTGTATGGGCGGTTGTGGCTGATGCATTCGCTAACCGATTCTCCTCTATTGGTGGGTTTAACGAATACGGCTACATTGGCGCCTGTCTTGATACTGTCGGTGTGGGGCGGCGCCCTGGCTGATCGGGTTAATCGTCTGAAGCTACTTCAGTTTACCCGGTTCCTGTTCGCTGGATTGGCTTTTCTCACCGGTCTCTTGATAGTAATGGATGTAATTGCTCCGTGGCATGTGATAGCGATATCGGTTGTTACCGGTGTCTTACTTTCGTTCGATATTCCTTCCAGATCTGCGATGATGCCTAGCTTGTTGCCCAGGGAGCATCTGGCTGGTGGTATTGCCATGTATTCTTTTGTGTTTGGTGGAGCGGCTGTGATAGGTCCGGCATTCTTTGGGTCATTGGTGGCGCTGTGGGGTATAGAAGGGATCTTTTTCATAATAGGTGCTGCGTATATATTGACAGTGGTTTTTCTTCTGGTGATGAACCCTGCCCACCATGTTCAGACCCCTAAGACCAGTAATATCGCTCAGGGGGTACTGGAAGGCCTGAAATATGTGCTGGGATATCGGGCG
>PBPE01000033.1 GCA_002724585.1 Dehalococcoidia bacterium
TGATATACGGTCACCAGTATATTGCAGCAAAAAGGTATTACTCGACCCAATAAGTCTAGGTAATTGCCAACAACTCCCATCTGCAGGTATCAA
Organism: Dehalococcoidia bacterium; assembly: GCA_002724585.1. GTDB lineage: Bacteria > Chloroflexota > Dehalococcoidia > Lucifugimonadales > UBA3495 > UBA3495. The sequence continues at coordinate 94 of PBPE01000033.1, forward strand.
TCCACGTGACACGAATGCTTCTGAAAATTCTGATTTCTCAGAAGCTATTCTAATATCACATGCCAGAGCCAATCCCATCCCGGCACCTATCGCATGTCCATTGATAGCCGCAATGGATGGCTTTTGCAGGTTAAACATTCGAAGTACTACCTGCGGCACATCGTACCTAGATGCCTGATTTCTTTGGCCTAGTTTCGCATCCATTACACCCCAAGGTAGAGAGCCACTTTGGCTAGATAGTGATTCCTTATCTATTATTCTCTGCCTAAAGTTTCCTACGTTCGCTCCAGAGCAAAATGATGGTTCCGTGCCAGTAATAACTAATACACGTTCTTCAGATGTTTCTTCAAACGAATCCAGCCTATCAACAAGCTGCTTACACATTTCAGTACCTAACGCATTTCTCGTCGCTGAATCATCTAATGTAATTATTAATACACCGGATTTGACCTTTGTATGTATGTATTCATGGTCACTCATTGAGATCTTCACCCCCGGCAAATTCGGGTTCAGTGGCAAAAAACTATTTGTGGTAATATTTACCAACCAAGGTCGTTCCAAGGTCGTCCCAAATCAATGGGCACCAGATTAGCACAACTCTAATACACCTACAACATGGAGAAGACCGATGCAAAACGGGAATATTACAGCACTACATATAGCGAGAGTAAAAGGCACTCCATCAGATCCAGTGGACACAGCAACGTTAATCGCCGGATCAGGCATAGAAGGTGATAGAAGCTGCAACCCTGAAAATACTAGACAAGTATTAGTCATGGATCAGGAAACTCTAGAGAAATTTGACCTAGACCCAGGGCAGATCAAAGAAAACATCACTACCTCAGGTTTAGACCTAAGCACAACACAATCAGGACAAGTTTTGTTTGTTGGAGACAGCGTAACACTAGAACTCGTCGGCCCATGCGTGGCATGTGGCAAAATGGATGTTATCCGGCCTGGATTACTGGACGAGATTCAAGGTCAACGAGGGATGTTAGCAGTAGTGATAAATGGAGGAGACATTAACGTAGGTGATACCGTACGAATAGAGCCATAATCCTGGAAATCACCCTAGATACACAAAAGGGAGCTTGAAGCTCCCTTTTGTGTATCTAGGTTATGTATTGGGTTTATCTTACCAAGGTTTTTCTGATATTCTCCGCCAGATCTGCAACCTGACCAATATCTAGCCACGTGTCAATTGTCTGATCTACTCGTTCCGAAGACAACGCCAAGCCAGCATTTTTCTTGAACTTATTTTTGATATTTTCTATGCCCCAAGGATTACCATATGCTCCAAGAATATCTCCCCGAGCAGTTCTATGTTCTATAACACGGCCATCTTTCAAAGTGATTCTGATAGGCAATCCTGGTCCATGATCTGTTAAACCTTCTTCTGCCTTCGCCATCACTCTATTTCTCACTTTACCCATCGCATCTTGGATTTTCGGATCGTCTATTTTCTCTTGACTAAAAGTATCAACACTAACTTCACCATCTACCAACGCTGCAGCGACATTGTACTTTGCACTGAATTTTCCTTTTAGGTCGTCGTCTGGTTCTTCATACAACATCACGATAGATAAAAATGACTGATCCACTTCAGCGTTCTCTACGTCGTCATAGGTAAAGTCATACTCTCTCATCAAGCTAAACAGACTATCTAACATAGCATGGTTACCGCCGCAACATGGGCATTTTTTGATCATTAGCGCATCTTGTACTCTAAATGGTTTCCCCATGTTGGCCGCCATATCATCCAAATCATATATTCCTTCCCCTAGAACAGTAGTGGCAAACCCGAAAGGATGTTCCAGTATCTGGTCCCCGGAAGTTAAGCCTCGCTGAGCTAGCTGAGCTGCCGTAACACCATCACGACATACCAACCCTGCGTGCAGAGGTTTTGTCATAGTTCCAAAATTGTGAATTAATCCGCCAGCCATCGACCCGGCTATACCGAGAGCAGTAATAGTTTGACTTTGATCTAATTTTAAGAGCTTACAACACGCTGCAGTACATGCGAGACGCCCAATAACTGCGGTAGCATGAAAGCCTTTAGCCATTTGATTATATTTGGTGGTGTGTTGAAGAGCCAATCCTATCTCACAGCCAACTACATAAGCCTCCAACAAGTCCTTCCCAGTAGCACCAATATTTTCCCCAAGAGCTAACAAAGCTGGGAAAATAGCGACGGTAGGATGGCCAAATCCCCCAAAGTCATCAAAGTCTAAAGCATGCCCCATCGTTCCATTGGCGAGCGCAGCATTTGGCAATGAGGTCATTTCTCCGGAAGATAATATTGTCGCCTCAGAAGACCCACCCATATCACTCACATATTGTTTTATTATCTCTCCTACTGGTTGCATGGAACCAGCGAGAATAACTCCTAACAAATCAAAACATGACTCGTTAGCCACTCTTATAGCTTCAGGTGGGATATCTTCGTACGTAGTCTCTACAATCCATTTGGAAATGGTTTCAGTGGCTCCCATATCAGACCTCCATAATTAACTAAAATCGATCATACATGATCCGCTATTATATACACTGTTATTACCAATACAAGGTCTTTAATCCGGACACGGAATCCAGCATTAACGCCATGAGATCAGGCTTGTAGCGACAATCATGAACGTCTATACTACCGCATCATGGATGAGCATACGAACATATCAGACAATGAATTACTAGAACTTCCTCTATTTCCACTTAATAACATTGTATTATTTCCTGGCATGCAGTTGCCGCTGCATATTTTCGAAGAAAGATACAAAACCATGATAAATCATTGTATTGAACATAACACACCGTTCGGAATACTGTTGATCAAAGAAGGCCAAGAAGTTGGAGAGCCAGCGGAGCCTTTTACTATAGGAACAAGTACACGTATTACGAATTCCCAGACTTTACAGGAAGGAAGACTAAATATATCTACCACTGGAGAACGACGTTTTGAACTAATGCGAATTCTTGAGAAAACTCCCTATATGACTGGATTAGTCAGATATCTAGACGAGTCATCAGATCCTGTACCACAAAATATTATAGATTCCACGCATCAAGAATTCAGAACTTTTTTAGAGCATCAAGCTACGATAGCGGGGGGATGGAATTCCAACGTGATTTTGCCAGATGACGGGCACGAGTTGTGTTTGAGAGTGATATCAGCAATGACCGTAAGCATAGAATTACCGGGAGAACTGCGCCAGAAACTCCTCGAAACTGCCTCCTATTCTGACCGGCTACAAAAGCTTATCCCCATATTGCGCAGGGGCAACGAGATAATGTCCGAACAGTCAAGAAAAAGCAATCCCTTCCAAGGGCACCGTTTGAACTAGTTTCCAAAGTATTCAAAATGCAAGGGATTCCATTCCCATCGCCAACAATTACGCTTTAGTCAAATCTCCATATAACTTTAAAGCTCCTGATTCAGGAATACAGCCAGAAAATATTTCCGGATGTATCATCTCTGCCATAATCTCCAAACCTGTTACTAATCTTGGCCCTGATCTGCTAGTGTATGCACTTGCGTCTATTACATAAACTTGATTGTTCATCACAGCTGGTATTGAGTTCCAGCCTTCCTTATTTGCGAGTATCTCCACATCTTCCAAACCTCGTTTTACGTCAAAGCCACACGGCATAAAGATTATGATGTCTGGCTCAGACAATAGAATCTCTTGCCAATCTAACTTGAAAGAGCCGGTATCCTTATCTCCAAAGCAATTAACGCCTCCGGCTATTTCAACCATCTCAGGAACCCAGTGACCTCCGCACATTAGTGGGTCTACCCATTCTAGTGACAAGACCTTGGGCTTGTGTGGTATCAATTCACATTTTGACTTAACACGTTCTATTCTTTCTGACATCAGCCGAGTAATCTCACTAGCCTTGTCTTCTTTGCCAGTTAAACTACCAACTTTTTTAATGTCCTCAAGAACATCATTAATATATTGTGGGTCTAACGATAATACATGAGGATCTGTTCCGAGTAATGATGACGCCTCGGCAACCTGCCGAGAAGATATGGCTCAAACTTCACATATAGCCTGAGTTATGAGTAAATCAGGCTCAGAGGCAACGAATACCTCTTCATCTATTTCATATATTCCAAGACCCTGTTCAAGTCTTTCCGATATAACTTGATTGATCTCTCCACTCGTTGGTTCCGTCCCGTCAAACACACTCCTTACTACCCACGGCTTTTCTTTAGCCCGAAGAGGGAAATCACACTCATGCGTAACCCCTTTTAATTCATCCTCCAGACCCAAAACATATACTATTTCAGTTGCACTAGGTAAAAATGAACAAATATTCATGAGGACACTTCCTATAGATTAATTTCCATATTACGAGTGGAATACAGCCTTCATTTCAATATATCAGAAAAAAACACCGCTCCGGGAGATTATCCCAGAACGGTGTTAATCAAGCCAGACTTATCTATCTAGTCAGCAGCATGCATCAGAGTTTGTCGTTTTTGTTCCATACCATCAAGGAATCCCCACCATGCCTCCAAGGCTGACTGTAGGGCCATCTCAACTTCAGACCCACAGTCATCTGAGGTATTTGCGATAGCTTCTGCTTCCTTGTCAGAGTGATCTTCGTCCAATATGCTATGAACTTCAAAGAATTTTAATGATGAAGGATTATCTAACCCGTAAAATTCTTTCAAACCATTCATCTTGTCCAAAGCTATTTCTGGTACTTGCGCTTCGTAGGCGTACATCACAGCAAGCCCTTCCTGAAAGGTCCCATTGTCACACGTGTTTGAGTAGGTATCTAACAAATTCTGTGTAGAGGGCATAATCTCAGAATATTCGACTTTAGATTTATCCAGTCCTAATCCTGCACAAAAATCTAACCACATAGCTCTATGATTATAATCTCCATGTTCTTCGTCCCAAAGATTGTCCAATATACTTTGCCGTACTTCTCGATCTTCACATTTCGAATGAATAGCACTTAAATATCGTGGAAAATTAGCTTCAAAGAAATAATATTGCTCCGCATAAATTTGGAGGTCTTCAATAGTTAATTCTCCCGCCTGCCAAGCTTGGTAATAAGGGTGGAGCAACAAAGACTTTGCCTGTATTCGCTCCTCTAATTGCTTGATTAGTGTATTATTCATGACCGTGATCCTCCTCTACACACCTACTTTTTTAATATATTTCAATAATACTACACATTCCCAAAAACTAAAAAATCGCTTCACAGAGGATCTCTAACTAGTGATTGGTATGATATATTTCTGATGTCACTGTTGTATTGGGGGTTGCCACGGCAACCGAACCATACAGCGGTCAACGGCTCTTCCACAATTCAATCAAATTATGAGCCTCATCTTCATCTACGCCCCACATCTCAAAATGAACCCTTACATCATCATAAAGTGTGACTGCACCTTGTTCCTTTTCAGGGTCTCTGTAGGCTTCCACGCTGACATCCATCCAATTCAACGCAATGCTATCTTGCTTAGCCATCCTCTCCACCATATTTACAGCACAAGCAGCTATGCCAGCAAAAAATAATTCTCCTGCCCCCACTTCCTCTCCACCAGCATCATCTGCAACCCAATGGTGGTTCCTTGCGTTGCATATCGCACGACCGACTGAACCAGTGCTATAACTACGGGACTTATACGCTAAGCTTAATTCTGCCATTTGAGACATCTCCAAAATCATTCTTTAGATTAAATAGTTGACTATGTAAGACAATTCCATACCACACCAACTGATATGACGAACTATATCAGTTTTCCATAATTTTTCTCAATGACATTCAGTCCACATGCTTTATCCAGCTTATATTAAATAATACTAAGTATCTTCATATCATATATAATACTCGTATATTCGACCAGAAGATGCAGGAAACGAACAGATTTTTATATAATCCAAGAGTAATTAATGATTCTGACAAACTTCAGAGGTGATAATTGGTTGCAAAGGTAGCTATACGATTGGTAGCAGCAATTGTATGCGCGCTGTTGGGCTGGATATTATCCGGCTATATGGTTTTACCATCCAGCTTCTTTCATCCTGAATGGCCATTAAATCTTGTACTATCAGGTGTCGGGGCTATTATAGGGGCGACAATAGCTCCCTATCTCATACTGCGGCCAATTCGATACATAGTAATCACTGTCAACAACTCTCCGGGGTCTATGTTGCTATCAGGTATCCTAGGGTTACTACTAGGACTAATAGTTGCATCTCTATTTTCGATCCCGTTCTATACATTGGATGGATGGCCTAAAATCATAATTCCCATGGTTCTCACTGGGACTCTAGGATTGATTGGCATATGGATAGGTATACAACGGTCCCGAGATGTTCAAAGCATATTCCCATCTCTAGAAACCGCTAACGCAAGAAGCATGACAAAATCAAATGCATCTACAAAAGTCCTGGTAGACACCAGCGTGATAATTGACGGCCGAATCGCCGATTTGCTAACCACAGGGTTTATGGAAGCTACTTTTGTCATACCAAGATTCATTTTGGATGAACTCAGACACATTGCTGATTCCAGTGATCCACTTCGTCGAAACAGAGGAAGAAGAGGCCTAGAAATACTAGGTAGATTACGCAGGGAAGATCACATACAACTAGAAATAATAGACGTGGGTGTCACTGACGGCGTTGAAGTTGATTCTCAATTAGTGCAACTAGCTTTATCAATGAACGCTGGAATACTCACTACAGATTACAATTTAAACAGAGTGGCTGACGTACAAGGAGTGCAAGTATTAAATGTAAATGAACTGGCTAACTCTTTAAAAAGCATCGTTCTACCCGGAGAAGAACTAGAGGTGCATATCGTCCAAGAAGGAAAAGAAGACGGTCAAGGAGTAGCGTATCTAGATGACGGGACAATGGTTGTAGTTGAAGGAGGTCGACCATATGTCGACTCATTTGCATACGTCGCCGTCACCCGAGTACTACAAACAGGAGCAGGACGGATCATTTTTGCTCACCCAACCAGAAAATAAATCAAACCAATGTGAACAGGACCTCGCAATCAATAATGAATCTGTGCCCTCTACTGTTGGCGCAGTTATTGTCGCTGGCGGCCAAAGCACGAGAATGAGTGGCCAAGACAAGATATTTATAGATCTGTCAGGCAAGCCTCTAATTTCTTATACTATCCTGCCATTTCAGAAATCTCACGAAATAAAGGAGATAGTGTTAATACTACCTTTACAGTCTGTAGCAAAAGGAGAAGAGCTTGTTTCACAGCATAAATTCGACAAAGTCAGTGGAGTTTACGCTGGAGGAAATACTAGACAAGAGTCTGTCAGAATCGGATTGAAATCACTAAATTCATGTGATTGGGTCCTAATACACGACGGTGCGAGGCCATGCGTAAATAGATCTCTAATCAGTGAAGGAATAAAAACAGCCAAACTAAAAGGGTCCGCTGTAGCGAGCGTACCAGTCACGGATACCATAAAGGTTATATCCGAAGACAGGATTATTCAGGAAACTCCCCCTAGGGATCGCTTATGGGCATCGCAAACACCCCAGATTTTCGAATACCTCACCTTAATGGACGCACACGACAGAGCTCCATGTTCTTTCACAGATGACTCATCTCTTCTTGAACACCTAGGGTACAATATCACGGTATTTGAAGGCTCCTATTCCAATATTAAGGTCACTACACCAGTTGATATACCCATTGTAGAGTCTATCCTGAAATCCCAAGATGAATAGATTTAATGGAAAACATTGTGCAAGATATTTTTAGGGTCGGAATTGGTTTTGACGCCCATCCACTCAGCAAAGACCGAAAGTTAATTATCGGGGGTGTAACTGTCCCCAACGATACCGGACTTGAAGGCCACAGTGACGGAGATGTTCTAATTCACTCCATCATTGACGCCATACTAGGTGCGAGCAATTTAGGTGATAAAGGCAGTCATTTTCCATCGACTGATGATGCATATAAAAATATATCAAGTTTGATACTACTCACGAAAACAGCTGATTTACTTACTGATGCTGATTGGCGGATCTCGAATGTTGATGCTACAATACTCGCGCAAAAACCAAAGCTAGGCACGTTTATAGCCGAAATGCGCGAGCACATAGCTACAGCTTTATCAGTATCCTCAGATAAAGTCAGCATAAAAGCTACAACAACGGATTACATGGGATTTATTGGCAGAGAAGAAGGAATCGCATGTTGTTGCATTGTGTCAATATCGAGGTAGAATCTTACCGGTTGCCACTCTATAGTTATCTAGATCGGCAAACCACTAATTAAGCAAGCATAAATTACACCATATGAAACTTTATAACACACTGACAGGCACAGAAGAACAATTCGTCCCAGCCAATGGCATGGACGTTAACATGTATGTCTGCGGTGTAACACCATATTCATCCACTCACGTGGGACACGCTCTGAGTTATGTCATATTTGATGTACTTAAGAGATATTTGTCTTATTGCGGATACAATGTAAAACATATTCAAAATTTTACTGATGTAGACGACAAAATAATACAAAAGTCCCATGACGAAGGGATTACAGAAGATGAATTGGTCACCAGATATATCGGTGATTTTTTTACAACCATGGATGCTCTTAACGTACAAAGAGCCGATGAGTACCCTCGTGCCACACAGGAAATACCAAGAATCATCGAGACTATAGAAGGACTAATCGACAAGGGTTTCGCTTATCCAGTTGAAGGAGACGTATATTTTAGGGTCACTCAAAGTGGTGACTACGGAAAACTGAGTCATAGAACCCTAGATGGAATGATAGCAGGAGCTCGCATCCAAATTGAGGAAAATAAAGAAAATCCAATGGACTTTGCGCTATGGAAAGGTGCAAAAACGGGAGAGCCTTCATGGGAGAGCCCGTGGGGTCCAGGCAGACCAGGATGGCACATTGAATGTACTACCATGTCGATTGATAATCTGGGAGCCTCTATAGACATTCACGGCGGCGGTCAGGATCTGATATTTCCACACCATGAAAATGAAATCGCCCAAAGTGAAGCCTATACTGGTGTCAAACCTTTTTCACGATATTGGATCCACAATGGTTTACTGCAATTCGGGCAAGACAAGATGAGTAAATCAATTGGAAACCTAGTATCCGTAGAAGAAGCTCTTACTCATTACAGCGCTGATACCCTCCGAGTGTATTTTTTGAGTTCCCATTATAGGAGCCCCTTAACTTACAGCGACGAGGGCGCACTAGCCATTGAAAGAAGTATCGATAGGTTTCACTACGCACTATCACTACCGCACTCAGATGGCCCGCCACTTGACTACAGCGAATACGAATCCAGATTCAAACAAGCTATGGAGGATGATATGAACACTCCTCAGGCCATAGCATCATTGTTCGATCTCGCCCGTGAAATCAATCGATCGCAACCCAACGGAATAGATGTGACACAAGCCCAAGACACACTTCGAAATCTAGGTGGTATTCTCGGATTGACATTCGCATCTAAACAAGTAAATGATTCAACTGATGTAGGTGCAGGGGCATTTATACAAATGCTCCTTGATATCAGAAATGAGCTACGCTCGAACAAGCAATATGACTTATCCGATAAGATACGGGACATGCTAGTCGAGAATGGGGTGCAAATTGAGGATACGGCAGAGGGCGCCCAGTGGAGTTACACAGTTAGTCGAGATTAACACTGTAGCGATACGTCCCTACGGACAAGTTTCCCAAAGCCTCCAAAATAGACCAGACAAAAGGCTTCACCGCAACAGCTAAGCCATAACAAGTATTAACATTACATCATTATGAATAATAAAACTCTGGTAGATTCCCTAATAACTATCTTAGGTAAAGATAGGGTATTAACTCAGAATGCAGATCTCGACAGATATTCCACAGATGCCTTAACACCATTTCGTAGCTTTGGCATAACTCACCTTTTTGATCAACTCGCCGATGTTGTTGTCATACCACAGACCGTTGATCATATCTTAGAGATTGTAAAGATCGCTAACGAAAGCCACACTCCAATCATTCCCTACGGCAGTGGCACAGGTGTCATGGGGGCTGTCATGCCATTAAAATCCGGAATTATCTTAGATACCAGAAATCTAAACTCCATTATCAATATTAATACACAAGATCGCACCGCCACGGTTGAGTCGGGATTAATTATTGAAAGCCTAGACATAGAGTTAGAAAAGTACAGTTTTAGTGCGGGTCACGATCCTTATAGCCATCCGATCGCGACAATAGGTGGTGCAATATCTACAAACGGTGTCGGTTATAAAGCAGGATCGTATGGTTCTATGGGTGAACAGGTGGTATCCATTGAGGCAGTCCTGCCGTCAGGAAAATTAATCACTACAAAATCGGTGCCAAAATATTCTTCAGGTCCGAATTTCAATCATTTGTTCATAGGTACAGAAGGCGTATTTGGAATAATCACTAAGGCTACAATCAAAATATTTCCGATACCCGAGTCAAGAATATTTTCTACTTGGGCATTCAATTCTTTCGAAGATGGATTTATGGCATGCTCGAAACTACATGCATTAGGAATCCGACCCACCTTGATGGACTTAACTCAAGAAAACGACACAACACTCTTATATCTCCTCCATGAGGGATACGTAGAAGGAGTTTATGCACAAAAAACTCGAACTGACTCTATATTGCCAGATTTTGGCGGGCGTAATATCGGGACTACAAAAACAGAAGAGTACTGGAATAAACGGCATGATTCTGCCCTAAATTATAAGAAGCAAGCTTTAGCGCAAACGCGAACCGTGAAATGGAACCGATCTTCAAATAGGTTGTTCGACTATCTTCACATATGCCTGCCGATATCTAAGGTGCTCGAATATAAACAGGAATGTGAAACGATATTAGCCTCTAGTAATTTCAAAGTTGTTGAATACGCTATTTGGAGCAGACCTGAGATGTTCTCTCTCATGATAGAACCAAAACAATCCCAATCTTCGGCTTCTAAAGAAGAACTATCAGTTATAGTGGAGAAGATACTTCGGCTAGCGCAGAATTTTGGGGGCATAATGGAATATTGTCATGGGCCAGGAACAAAATTGAACCACTTAGTGCAAGAGGACATGGGAAGCGCTCACGACACGTTGAAAATTCTCAAGTCGAGTATTGATCCAAACAACATAATGAATCCAAGCAAACTCGGCCTTTAGACTTCCTATTGAATTACACTATCCTATCCAAATAAACATCTCCACATCTGCAGGCAAATGAAAGCGCACATTGGAATGCTAACATTCTGTGAATTAATAATAATCTAGTATTAATATGGCTTGACATGATACATCTGGTTACAGTATATTATATATAGCAATTATATATCACCTTAAGTATTACATTATCAGATGAACTGAGGTGCGATACTAATTGCGACAAATATTAAGGAGGTTCAAAGAAACCTACTGTGAGTACTTCAGGAGAAGAAACCGATTTAGGAATCCTACCAAAACTCGGGCATCAGATTGCCCTAATATATGACCTGTTATCCGGTCCACCGATGACCGAGCAGCAGCGAATAAACAGAGCCCTCACTGAGAGCGATACAATACGAAAATGGGAACGGTTTAGCATATAGCAATAAATAAAGAAGCCCCTGAAAATTCAGGGGCTTCTTTATTTAGCAGACAGCATCTTTTGATTAAAATGGCAATTCTAACCCAACGCCCTGCTCAATAGCTTTTTTGTATACCAATTGCGCTGCCGCTATATCTTCCAACCCTATTCCCATGGACTCAAATAACGTAATCGAATCATTGGACGCACGTGCTTTGATTCTCCCACCAACAACATCCTGCAGTTCAGCAACCATATTCCACCTAAAACTACCTCTTGCTTCCAACCATAGCAAATCACCACATTCCAGCTTAGCTTGTTCTAGGCTGTCAACTACAATTAGGTCAGAGCGTTTCATAGTATCTTCATCTATTTCGCGTCTAAGCCAGTGATTACCGCCAGCGGCATTAACGTGGCACCCAGCAGCTAGGTCTTTTCCTTCGAAAACTGGATCTCGAGCAGACGTTATAGTAACTACTATGTCAGCATCGGAAACACATTCCTGCGGATTATCAACTGCTTCTACAGTCAATTCTAATCTCTCGCTCATCTGTGTAGCGAAGTTATTACGTCGTTCTTCACGCCTGCTATAAACTTTTGCATTCTGAATGTTACAGGCACAACAAATCGCCTCAAGTTGTGTACGTGCTTGAAAACCTGACCCGAATATCGCAACCGTACTCGCCTCTTTCTTAGCCATGTACTTGCTTGCCAATCCTGACGCGGCGCCAGTCCTGATCTGCCCCAAACGACCTGATTCCATACACGCCAAGAGCTTTCCAGACTCGTAGTCATATAACATTACAATGAATTTACTACCATCAGGTCCGGCAAAAGACGGATATGCTTTATATCCAAACACCTGATGGGCTTCGTCTGCTGCAGCCATAAAATGGAAAAATCCATTTGGCATGCGCATTCTGGACCGTGGTTTGATTTCCACAGAACCCGAGCCAGCATGTTTAAAAGATTCTTCTAGCGCAGTAATGCATTCATCCATAGGTAGCAACTGAGCCACTTCGCGTTCATTCAAAAACAGGGCCATTCAATCCTCCATATATCGAGCAAAATTCCGATCAAGTATAGCATTCGACAGACAACTGGAAAATCGCCAGCATTACTGGTTACAATGGATTTAAATTCATTTTGCTGGAGGCGAAACATTATGGATAAGCCAAAAGTATTAATAACGCGACAATTATTACCAGAAGTGCTAGACCTTATATCTGAATCCACTGACATGGAAGTTTGGCCGGACACATACCCTCCCTCAGCAGAGAAACTCAGAGAACTCCTTGCCGATAAAGAAGGAGTCCTGACAACTATCATGGATCGTATAGATGCCGAAGCCCTAGACGCCGCTCCTAAGCTTAAGGTCGTTAGTCAATTAGGAGTTGGGGTGGACCATATTGACATCGCAGAAGCAACCAAAAGAAATATTTTAGTTGGAAATACTCCAGGAGTATTGGCAAAAGCAACTGCAGACATAGCATTCGCATTGTTAATGTCTGCAGCACGCCGCGTTTCGGAAGGGGATCAATGGGTACGAGAGAAGAAATGGGAACTCGCTTTCCACCCGCTCCACTGGCTCGGAGTTGATGTACATAGTACAACGCTGGGGATCGTCGGACTCGGAGAAACAGGCCTTGAGATGGTAAAGAGGGCTCAAGGGTTTGACATGGAAGTCATCTATTTTTCCAGGACCCGCAAAGAAGATTTAGAAAGCCAGTATGGTATCAAGTATGTTAGCTTCGAAGAGCTCCTCCGAACAGCTGATTTCGTATCTCTTCACGTAGCCTATACTCCTGATACTCATTTCCTTGTAGGCAAATCTCAATTAGAAATTATGAAAGACACTGCGATTTTAATAAATGCAGCACGAGGCCCTGTAGTAGACCCTGAAGCGCTTTATGAAGCATTAAATAATAGAACCATTTATGCGGCAGGGCTCGATGTCACATACCCAGAACCAATATTGCCCACAGACCCACTTCTAACATTAAATAACATAGTCATAACGCCACACATGGGAAGTTCTGCTATTTCAACCCGAAGAAACACGATGTACATGGCAACCCAAAACATGCTGGCAGGATTAAACGGGCAACAGCTTAAAGCTTGTGTGAACCCATCAATTTACCCTGAATTGGGGATATCGTAATGGCGGAGAGGGCGGGATTCGAACCCGCGAGAGGCTTGCACCCCTACGCGATTTCCAGTCGCGCCCGTTCGTCCACTCCGGCACCTCTCCACATATCCCAAAGACCACTATAACGAACGTGGGGACACCATTATATTATCAGTATATTCGAGTGTCTATCACACCTTCACATCACACATCACATATTGACTTTATTTATGCCTATCATTAGCATAATTTATATCTAATATTAAGGGAGCCACTGAAGTGGGGAAAAAATACCTTGGAATTATCCTAGTTATACCGTTTTTAATCATTCTTGCGATTTCTTCGATATCATGCGCTAGTGACGACACACCTGTATTAAAAATAGGCGGCATTCCTGATCAAGACGCCGCCAGGCTAGCAAGAAGATATGAAGATTTCTCCAAGTATTTATCAGATCAGCTCCAAGTCCAAGTGGAATATGTACCTAGCATTAATTATGCAGCAGTAGTAACAGCGTTTACACAAAACGAATTACAGGTGGCATTCTTTGGGGGCCTTACGGGAGTCCAAGCACGCCTGCAAAACCCTGGAGCCGTCGCTATAGTACAGAGGGTAAACGACGCTAAGTTCAATTCCATATTTGTAGCTAATCCAGATCTTGAACTAACATCTCTAGAAGATCTGAATACTGCATCAAAAGATCTTACTATTACTTTCGGTAGCGAAAGCTCAACATCGGGACATTTATGGCCTCGACATTTTCTCGAGGAAGCTGGAATAGATCCAGCAGTAGCCTTTAAATCAGATCCTAATTTTTCTGGGTCACACGATCTTACATGGAAATTAGTGGAAGGCGGGTCATTCGACATTGGAGCTCTCAGTGAATCTGTATGGAAAAGAGCTAAGGAAACCGGCAAAGCAGACCTTTCAAAAGTTGAAGAGTTCTATATAACTCCGGATTACTTTAACTATAACTGGACTGTTCGGCCTGGACTAGACAAGATATACGGGCAAGGCTTTACCAACAATATTAGAAAAGCCTTGTTAAATTTGAACATGGAAGAACACTCTGAGATTTTGGAGTTATTCAGTACGGACCAGTTTATCGAAACTAATAACTCCAATTACACAGCCATACAAGAAGTTGCTGAAAATCTAGGTATCATAAAGTAGTGATCGAATCGAAAGCGCGTCCAGCAGTATCTTTAAACTCCGTTCACAAACGCTACGGTACTACTGACGCTCTAATCGATATCAACTTATCCGTCGAACCAGGAGAGGTAGTTGCATTAGTTGGACCGAGCGGCAGCGGAAAGACTACTCTCCTGAACACCATCTGCGGACTGACAATCCCAGACTCTGGTGAAATTTCTATATCCGGACAATCTCTCACTAACATAAAACACCGGAAGACACTGGCCACATTAGTTGGAATAGTAAGCCAACAATACGGCCTTATCCCCACCCTGCCTGTCGTTCAGAATGTCCTAGCCGGCAAATTAGGGTCATGGACCAACCTCAAATCTGTTCTGTCATTAATATGGCCTCAAGACCGGAAACAAGCATCATCAATCTTATCTTCCTTAGGGCTAGATGAAAAAATAAACGAACGCACTTCCCATCTTTCTGGAGGTGAACAACAGCGAGTAGCCGTCGCAAGAGTTTTAATTCAATCTCCCGATGTAATTTTGGCGGATGAACCAGTAGCATCCTTGGACCCGGCCTTAGCAGAATCTGTCATGGGCCTGTTGTCACGAATCACTCAAGTCGATAACAAAACACTGATTTTAAGCTCACATTCTCCATATTTAATACAAACCTACTGCTCAAGGATAATCGGCATCCGTCAAGGAAGAATAATATTTGACATGCCCATATCCGAAATAAACGACGACATATTCCACGATTTGTACGAAACTAATCAGATTTTACAGAGATGAATTCTGTTAAATATAATCTCTAAAACATATCGAAGCTCCAAGCTACTCACATGCATACTTGTTTTAATATTTGCATGGAGCTTCACGGCTATAGATTGGAGTAACCCGATCTTACACACTGGAGGATGGCAATCATTTATAAAATTCCTATCAGCATTATTCCCACCAGAATTATCGCCTGCTTTTCTAATACTATGCGTTAAAGCGACCTGGCAAACAATAGTATTTGCAGTGACTGGTATGTCAATCGCTTTTCCTCTAGGCCTTATCCTAGGAATAATTGCTTCGGGAAAAATAATCGACGACGATTCTCATTTGAAGGTATGGGTAATAGTGCCCACTAGGTTTTTACTGGCGCTCATGAGATCTATTCATGAGCTTGTCTGGGCAGTTCTGTTAGTAGCTGCATTAGGTCTCTCCCCGCTTGCAGCGATAGTGGCATTGGCAATTCCGTATGCTGGCATTTTAGGACGAATATATGCTGAATTATTACAAGACACCCCCTCCCAGCCGATCTTAGCCCTAAAATCCACAGGGGCTTCGCCATTTAAGATCATCTGTTATGGACTATTACCATTATCATTACCCGACATGCTTGGGTATACATTTTATCGATTCGAATGCGCTATACGAGCTGCAGCAATATTGAGTTTTATAGGAATACAGGGCATCGGGTACCAAATACAGTTGTCACTGCATGATCTATTATTTAACCAAGTATGGACACTGCTAATTTTCCTGCTGGTTTTGATAGTGGTAGTAGATTTCTGGAGCGGTAAACTCCGAAGAAGCCTAACAGAATGAATTATTTTACAAATAAATTAAGACTTATGATCTATAAAAAGACCCCAATCTCATTCACCCACTTGTCTTTTATACTGATTTGCGCCATTGCAATTGCAGCTTGGACAACAATATTTATTCAAGGCGATACTGGATTCTTAGACTTATTTATTAGTCAAACATGGTCAAACGCTTCTCGCTTTGCATCAAACATGGCTGGAGTAAATCACACAGAAACTCCTGCTTTCTTAATTCTAGACAGGTGGATAGATACAGGGATATTAGCTTATGAAACTCTGTGCATGAGTATTATCGCGATATTTATTTCCGGATTACTTGCTATCACTACTATGCTGCCGGCAGCACGTAATATATCGATAGGACAAAGCACTTCAGTTTCCGGTACCATATCTTATTACACAGTACGCCTAAGTTATGCGTTTTCTCGCGCGGTACCCGAATTGATATGGGCTCTCATAATAGTATTTTTCTTGTCCCCAGGAGTTCTAGCGGGGGCTTTAGCGTTGGCACTACATAACTTTGGAATCATTGGACGTCTCACCGCAGAGACGGTTGAAAACATAGATACAAAGCCAATAGACGCTTTAAAATCTAACGGAGCCAGTAACGTCCAAATATTCCTTTATGGAATTCTCCCACAAACTCTCCCTCAGTTCCTGACGTACTCCCTTTATAGGTGGGAAGTGATAATAAGGACCACCGTGGTCATTGGATTTGTGGGAGCAGGTGGATTAGGGAAAGAATTCATACTCAGACTAAACTGGTTCCACTACACAGACGTAAGTTTAATAATTGTGTGGTATATCATGCTAGTGACCGCTGTCGATATAATAAGTTTTTGGCTACGTAAATTGGCAAGATTCGAATGAGTAGAATAACAGCTATTTCACTACGCGAACGACTAATAAAATTGGACTGGATATATAACTTGGATCACACGTCCATCTTGAAGAGCGTCAAAATAAGAATGGCTATCATCGGGATTTTGAAGCCATCTCCTTACAAAATAAGCACATAGATTAGCAAGCTGCGTGCAGACAGAATACTCAGACTGAACGTAACAGAAATTCTCCAAGACCGCAGGAGATGGTATTTCCTCTTCCTGGTGTAAGAACTGATTCATAAACTCCGGGGCAACAGATTTTCCCTGTCCTGCAACGATCAAGCTGTAGTCTCGAACAGGTAAATCTGATTCCATGATATTTTCGTGACCGATAGCACTCATATTGGTTTCATCGACAAACAAATTTAAAGCCATCAAAAACTTACTAATCGTTATTTCAGAAGGACTACCCAAAAATGAGTAAGGGCTATCTGTTCTCGACTTGGCAGTCACAAACTCTTCTTTATTTATGTAGGCGATAATTGCCGGGACTTCTCTGCGCAATAAAATATCCAAGCAATCTTGAATCAAATCGGCTCTTTTTTGTGGGTTCCAAGAAGTGAAAAAGCCTGTTCCCTGGTAGACATCTCGAGGATTGATATGACTCGGAGTACCCGGTTCGCCTAAAGGGCTACCAAAATGACGCCGACACAAAGCGTTGAATTCGCCATTCATGGATATACACTGACCTTCGTGAACGAGAAGTCCTAGATGAACATGATGACGCTGATTCGAGTCATTAAAGCTATTGCCAGTATCCCCAGACTCGCCCATATAGACCAGGTACATGCTATACCTCCACTGAATGTTTTAATCCAACGTCAATCGGACCCTAATCGGATAATATCGCATTAAATTAAAAAGGTAGAAACCGAGAAGTAGATTATTCCCCGTCAGCGGAACCACCTGAGTCAGAACTGTCTGTCGCAGTTTCTTCACCGGCTCCACCATCCGTAGCCATTGGCTGAGAATGACGCGTAACTTCGATTCGTACTACCATTTCTTCACTATCTGTAACTATTGTGATATTGCTTGGGACCTTAACATCTCCAGCTCTAAGAACAGACGATGTTTCCGTCATCCCGTTGATATCAACTTCTATTTCCGATGGAATTTCTAATGGCAAAGCTTCCACCAATATTTCTCGCATCTGAAGGGCCGCAGTCCCACCGGCTAACCTTGCTCCTAAAGCTTCTCCCGTCAGAACAAGCGGCACCAAGGATGTAACCTTTTGGTTGGCCGCAACCGCGAGAAAATCTACATGTAATATATCCCCTCGAACAGGATGCCATTGGACTTCCCGAGCAAAAGTAAGCTGCTCATCGCCTTCCCCATCCACTGACACAGTTATAGGGGTAGTTCCCCCCGAACTTGCCAACGCTCTCACAATCTCTTTTTGTGCGCACTGTAATGCCCTTGACTCAATCTCTGGACCATACAGATGCACTGGGATAATTCCTTCCTGACGTAATCGTTTCACTTTCTTCCCGATTACATCACGGACCTGCAGTTGTATTTTTACGGCTTCTGTAGTCATACTACCGATTCTCCTTCTACGCTAAGAGTCAATATCAACAACTGACTCTCGAGCTAACAAGACAAGTGTACCAAAGTTAGGGATTCAATGATATCATCCGGGGTATAGCTTGAAAACCTTTATTGATCATTCGCAATCTACCAATACGCTTGTCTGTTCCTTATAGTCACCTAAGACTGCTCGGTTAAGATTGACAGTTACGCTATCATTGTTCTGGGAACAACCTTAAGGTTTTAGCAAGTAGGTTCAAATGGAGGTTAGGATATGGCATCACACTCACTAGGTCTGACTTTACATCAAGCAGCTCGGGAAAAGGGTGTCCCATTTACGCTCGAAAATGAACCTACAGATCACGAAGTTACATTACACGGAATGAAATTCCACTACCTTGAGTGGGGAGAGCCAACTAAACCTCTTATTGTCATGCTTCACGGCGGTTCCCAGCAGGCCCACAGTTGGGACTTCGTTAGTCTGCCATTATCCGAAAACTATCACATTCTAGCTCTAGACCAGCGCGGCCATGGCGATAGCGCCTGGGCTAGCGACGGGGACTATTCTACAGAAGGGCACCAAACAGATATAGACGCCTTTGTATCTAACCTAGGTTTAAGCGGGTTTCATCTCATTGGACATTCCATGGGAGGAAGAAACAGCTATGTCTGGGCTTCTAGTAATTCAGAAAAACTACGCTCACTTACAATAGTGGATACCGGGCCAGAAGCACAACACAGAGGACGAAATAGAATTCAAAATTTCAGGGAATTGCCTGATGAGCTTGATTCTTTTGAAGATTTCGCCAACAGGGTTCAGGAATACACCGGAAGAACTCGTGAACAGACCCTAGGTGCCTTGAAATATAGCATACGCGAACGTGAAGACGGAAAATGGACATGGAAATACGACAAATTACTCAGGACACCAGGACACCAAACACCCCAGCCTAGCTCCGAACAACTATGGGAAGCCGTCGCTAAGATAACCTGTCCAACTCTAGTAGTTCGAGGTGGCAATAGCGATATATTTGCACACGAAACCATGGAAAAAATGAGCCAAGTCATTCCTAATTGCTCTACAGTAACGGTGCCGAATGCGGGACATTTAGTAGCAGGCGACAACCCTACTGATTTTCTGGCCGCAGTTAACAGTTTTTACAGCACGATCAAATAAGCTTTCTACAATGGTCATAAGGCCTTGATTTAGATATTCGGCGATGCATGATGAACGACGAGTTTCCAGCCAGAATCTGATCGGCAAAATACATTTGTCGCAATAACGCCAAAGTTATTGGCGCGACCTTGCAGTACGCTAGTAATATTCTCAACACATGTAACCCAGCCGCAATCTCCATCAGTATCTATCGCCAAATACTGTATATTGAAATGCATCAAAGAAGCATTTTCAAAAATGCCTTGCCAGCTGACTCGGATTTGATCCCATCCCGACAGTGGCCTCCATCCCGGATGAATGCAGAGTGCCCTTCCAGATATCTCGCAAATTGCGTCCATTTTATCGATATCTAAAGAACCAAATGCTTCATAAAATGTTTCGTTAGCCTGTCTTAGGCTTTCTATATCTGAATGGTCAGACAGCATAACAGACTCCTTGAGGTTAAAAAACTACGTAAGAACCTTACTAGCAATTCCGCGAAGAGACTCTAAGGCCGGTTCTTCAGAAGCTGTCGCCAGTCTAACCATCACTCTATTAGCTCCGGCGTCTTCAAAAGCCTTCAACAATTCTGCATCAGCAGGTTGTCCATACACTGATATCGATATGCTATTGGGATCACGTCCTCGTTCTTTACAAAGCTTATCGATTTCGCCGCGACCCAATCGTACATCCTCCGGCGTGACTCGATTCGGCATCCAACCATCTCCCCAATTCACCACCCTACGAAATACATTTTTCGCCATGCCTCCGATTAAAACTGGTGGATGTGGTTTTTGAATTGGCTTAGGCATACAAATTACTGACGGAAAATCAATCAAATCCCCATGAAACTCAGCTTCTTCTTGAGTCCATAGTTCCTTCATAGCAAGAATAGACTCTCGAGTATATTTAACCCTGTCCTTAAAATCGATCCCAAACAATTCAGTCTCTTCCTTTAACCAACCAGTTCCAATGCCAAACAAAAAGCGCCCTTTTGAGCAATAATCTAGTGAAGCTATCTCTTTAGCCAACAGGAGTGGATTTCTCTCTGGTATTAAGCATATTCCAGTTGCAAGTTTCAGGGTTGTTGTTACCATAGATGCCCGAGCCAAAGCGATAAACGGGTCAATTATATTGTAGTACTCATCTGGCAGGACTCCATCTGCACTTCCAGGCCATTTAGTTTTATTACCGGCTGGGATCACTGGATGCTCTGGAACCCACAGAGATTCAAACCCTAATTTTTCACAGTTCTCCGCCAGTACCGCCGAATCTATCGATGTACCGGTAACGAACATTGCAATGCCTATATCCATATTCCCTCCAGCCCTGTTTGGAGATCTGCCTATCACGATATCTAACAAAAAAGGATCGCATGGTCATATATGACCATGCGATCCTTTTTTACAATCCCTACCTGTCTAGTGCATTGGAGAGAAAGCAGATGGTATCAAAACCTTATTCTCTTGCTTCACTAGAAATTCTCTAGTAGGCGGTGGCCAGTGCTCAGTTGCACCAGCTTCAGCCCTTATACGGTTACGTTCTTCCAAATCTTTATATGGCCAAATATGCACCCACTTGTTAAGACCGCCTAATTCGGTATACATTCCTGCGGCCAAAGGAGAAAATTCTTCTCTATGCGGCACGGAGTTCCCCCACCGCTTCAATACTTCTCCCATGGAACCTGGTTGATACGTATAACTTCTCATTTCATATACATTGCCTAGAGCCTGATCACCGCCCAACGGGCGCATGAAATCTGCGGGTATAAATATCTCCGACTCCATATTGATAATTAACCCATCACTCTTTGGCGGCCAGTTAGGATCTTTGCCCGCTTCCTCTCTAATTTTTGTTCTTTCATCCAAATCCGCATAGGGCCACACGTGAATGACCTGGTTAAGGGGACCAATTTCCGTATGCCAAAAAGCGGCCAGTTTTGAATATTTTTCTCTATGCGGCAAGGCTTCTGCAAAGTTAGCCTCAAACTGAGGAACTCCTCCGGGTTTCAGAGTATACGTACGTACTTCATATATCATTAGAATCCAACCTCTTTACAAATTTAAGGTCCTAGGACCGATCGGGCCAAGTGTAGCAAAAAGGGACTATCCCAGCAAATAAGTCCTTAAGACCACATGTCTTATTTTTAGCTTAGATAACCGATATGTCTACGAAGGCTCAAGCTCGCTGGCAGAATCAATAGCGTGGCCACTCCCATAACTATGACAGTAAAATCCAGATCGTATATATCCGCTATAAAGCCGTATACCAACGGTGCCAATATTGTTCCAATTTCGTTAGTTGTATAGAAAAATCCATAAAGGCGGGCTCTGCGGTGTAGCGGCACCAAAGACGCTACTGAAGCATACAAAGCAGATGATGTGCCATTAAGTCCAATGCCCATAATCGCTAAAATAGGGATCAGCGCCATCGGCGGCACAACCAATGTTGCTATCAATAATACAGCAGTAAGACCTTTGGTCGCCCAAATAAGACTTACAGCACTGAATTTGTCACCTAGCCAACCTACGACATATTTCCCAACTGCGCCACCACCAAATAATATCACTAGCAGTATACTGATCTGAGCAGGTTCCATGCCTTTTGCATGCATAATGAACGGAAGGAATACTAACGCTGAAGACCTAGTGGCACTGTCCAAAACTCCGATACCACTAAGAGTTACAAATCCTGCCATATTGGTCCGCCCACCATCAGATAAAACTGTATCTTTTGTCACGGGCTCCGGCCTGCCAATATCAACGGCTTTTTTGAATGGAGCACAAAAGACCATAAATACAAGGGCACAAATACCAGTAATTAATAAAGTTGCTCTCCAGCCGAAAGGAATGGCAAGCAAAGCGAAAGCAGGCGCCACCATCTTACCCAAGTCTCCTGAGAAATTCACCGTGCCAACAGCTTTTGATACACCTCTTTCATCATACGCACGAGACACCATACTCGAACCGAGCGGATGTTGCGTCCCTCCGCCTAACCCTCCAACAAAAGAAACAACTAATAGCAAAGGAAACACTGAGCATAACGCCATCGCCATGAGGCCTATTGAAACCCACGCATTTCCCAGTAAGAGCAACCAGAATTCGCCGGTCGTCTCAGCAAGTATGCCAACCGGAATCTGAAACACTGCTGTTGCCCCAGTAAAAACTGATCGCAACAATCCTACTTCAGCATACGACAAGCCAAGATCGTCCTTTATCGCCGGCAATAAAGGTACCAACAAGGCAAAGAACAGATCACTCCAAACGTGCATCACAGACGAGAATATAAGGACATATCTAGGAACTGTTGGAGTTGGCACTATAGCACTAGTAGACAGAAACCCCCCATAACTATCTCTTGAATTTCGGAAAAGTTACACCTAGACGAACATTTAGTCAAATCCTCTTTTGACATGGATAACCAAAGAGACCTATCATATCGTCATAATAATCCCCATAGGAGAATCTAAATTGGCCACCATTGGTGAATTAAAAAACCAGTACCATCAACTAGACCAAGAACTTTCATGGAAGTCCGAAGAGGCTATCGAAAGTTCCTGCCTATTAGCCTTTAATTACGAATACACCGATCAGGACACCGAGGTTAAGATTGACACTGATGAATTCACCGCTGTCTGCCCGTGGACTGGTTTACCAGATTATGGGACGTTGTATATTGATTACATACCATCCTCTAGTTGCATAGAACTAAAGTCCCTAAAATTCTACTTGCTTTCATATCGGGACGTAGGAATAGTTCAGGAACATGCAGTAAATCGCATACTGAACGATCTTGTTGATCTATGCAAACCTAAAAGTATGAAGATCACTCTTGATTATAAAACTCGAGGGGGAATACACACGTCCGTCTCGGTTGAACACAATACGTAGGGGGCGTAAATGAAATTCTCGGGAACATTTATTATTATTGTGGCACTATTCATAACGGTGCTCATTACTTCCAACATAGTCGCTGTGAAGCTTATACATATATTAACCCTTCCGGAGCCATTTTTAGGGGACGCTCTGATTTTCTTACCAGCTTCAATAATAATCTTCCCGATTAGCTACATAATTGGAGACGTATTAACCGAGGTCTACGGCTTCAGAACTGCTAGAGGTGTTATTTGGTTAGGGTTTGCCTGCAATGTGCTAGTAGCTATCGTGCTATGGCTTACCGGTATAATACCAGCGGTGATTTTCTGGGAGAACCAAGATGCTTATATGAGTATTCTAGGCCAATTCCCTCTAATTCTAATGGGCTCATTTGTCGCATACTTGATAGGGGAGTTTTCTAACTCAGCCACCTTATCTATTTTGAAAGTAACCACTAATGGAAAATACTTGTGGCTAAGAACAATTGGGTCCACAGTAGTTGGTCAAGGATTCGATTCTTTTGTATTTATTTTTATAGCCTTTGGAATTAGCGGGGCACTCGGACCTGAAACGCTATTTAGAACGGCTCTATTGCAATGGTGGGTAAAAATAGGCTACGAAGCCTTAGCAACTCCACTAACTTACGCTGTCGTAAACTACATCAAGAAAAAGGAACAAATGGACGTATATGACCCACCGAGATCGCTAAATCCTTTTGGTGTTTTCAGATAAGGATCTATTAGCAAATTGTGAATCCTAAACCCACAATAAGGCAAGCTATACAAAATCTGTTACAGAACATGCCGGCGAGCCAAAAGCTAAGGCTATTTGTAAGGAACAACATCTACAAATTGATAACGCTGGACAGATGCTGTGGAAACAACGGTCAACCAGGATGTTGAAGGAAATAGTCGCCTAGTCTAGGCTATTCGGTCCATCGGACAACTACTAGGCCATTACCAAAGAACCCTCAGACACGGCTAGCCCGACCCACCAATGCCTACCTCTTCCGCGACGCCTTCTCTCGAATCCAGCTGAGGTGAGTTTCATACCAAAACTTCGCTGACCAACAGGCTGATAACCATGCTCAGCACACCATTCCAAATACGCTGAGTATAAATCTTTGGCCATTACCATTTCTTCTGATCCGACAACACAAATGTTCTCTACAAAGTCTCCCAACGCATCCTTAGGTGCCATTTGGAATGTAGGCGTCTCTTGAGGTTTAGCAACAATGTCATATTTCAGTTGTTCGGGTTTAATACTCGTATAATTCGTATTCCGATGCGGTATTGCAGTGGCGCAATACTTCAGCAGATTTATGTATTGTTGAACCCCACCGAAATCACTCCAACAAAGCTCCTTACCGTCCAATTGACTAGTGTCTAGCACAAAATTTGCTGAATCAACTGCAAACAGTTTCTGGTAATCTTTCGGACACCTCCATGTCGGAGTCATTAATCCATCCCTAAAGGCTTCTGCAATTAGGGATATTATGCAATGGGCCGTTTCCAACTCAGTTGAGCAATTACTATCAGGAATATCACCACATACACCACGTATGATGCGATCGGTCTCCATTACGGAGCATGCAAATGCAGCTCTGACCTGATTGTTTCCCCTTCGTATGAGATCGGCATTGTCAGTAACCTCAAGGGGTATCAGTGGTTTAGCAACGGAAAGGTCTGATGCAATAAACTCACTTTGACTCGAAACCAATCGGGCAGTCATTATGCCTCGTTCAACGGCTTCTAATAAAGCGACCCCTAGAGTAAGGTTTTCAACAAGTAAATATATATGTTCTGATGGCGACACACCCACACCTCCGCATTCACTTGCCTATAGTGTAATCTGATTAGCACTCAAAACGACAAGAGGGCAGCATGAGAGTTTTCACCAATTCTTAAACAGGTATCGTTAGATTAAATTAGGACTGTTAGTCGTTAATATTCATCACTACTTTGATCACATTATCCTGCTGTTGGTCATACATGTCATAAGCGTTTTGAACTTCTGAAAAACCCATCTTATGTGTGATCAATTTACTTGGATCAGCCCACCCACGTTCTGTAAGCGACACCATATCTTTAATCTGGGTAATCGGATCACCGCTTCGGGCACCAGTTGTTGGTATGATACGGGGTTGTTGCTCCATCCAGTAGTTATGTTCTATCGGTACGTATTTATCAGTCTGAATACCAAATACAATAATGGTGCCAAATTGGCGTATCTGGCTGAATGCCATATTCAAGGTATCAGGGTATCCCGCGGCTTCCACTGTGATATCTGCCCCGACTCCTCCGGTTATTTCAGATATAGCTTCACTCAAACTCTCCTTGTCCGGATTAATCCTATGAGTAGAGCCAAACTCTTTTGATTTTTCCAATCTGTAATCCAAAAGATCTGCTACTATCACATTGCGGGCGCCCATCCTGGACACCAGCATGGTAAAACTTAGTCCGATACTTCCCTGTCCCAGTATTAATACATTTTGACCCAAGACGCTACCCATCTGACGACATGAGTACAATACCGTACCTGAAGGCTGGCACATAACCCATTCATCTAATGACCCTGTATCCGGTAAAAGTGCCATTCTTGTCGGATCAGATATAACATATTCACACAACCCACCAGTTCCACGGTACGGGATAGTTATCACTCTCTGACCTTCTTGAAAGTCATCGGTTTTACTATCCACAACTATTCCTGCCAGTTCATGACAGGGTGAACCAGGTTTCATCGGATAATCTTCCTCAACAGTAGAACTGTACCCGTGTCTTATATCGCTTCCGCACACTGAAACTCGTTCAAGCTTTATTAAGCATTGACCATCTGAAGGAACGGGAGTCTCCACATCCACAAATTCAAAATTCTTAGGACCAACTAACCTTGCTGATTTCATAGTAAATTTCTCCTTCAGATTTTATGCCGCTATAGTAATATCAATTCGAACAGCATATCAAGTATAGTATTTATTATCTTCTGATTCGTAACGCCCTATTACGGCCACATTATCCAGCCGATGCGATCGGTACGCGCCTTAAATAAATGGCCTCCACCGGTGGTGACGTATAACGTTTTCATATCTCTATCGCCAAAACAACAATTGGTGGCACGTTCAACTCTTATCGGATGTGTCTCTAAAACCCTGCCAGTTGGAGAAAACACATAGATCATAGGACCAGGCCCCCCCGACTCCCAGCCAGCACAAGCAACTATATTGCCATCGATGTCTAATGTCATACCGTCCACACCCCTCTGGACCCCATTAATATCAACACCAAACGTGTGTAGGGTTACATAATCGCCTAATGTACCGTTTTTGTTTATGGGGTAAGCACGAAGCTCCCTACGCTTATCAACTCCATAATCGCTTTGCGCAACATACAGAGTTTTTTGATCACGGGATATTAAGATACCATTGGGACGGGTAATGTCAGTTGTAATACGACTTAGTCGCCATTGACTGGCTCCTTCTGGATCTAATCGTAAGACTGACATATGGTCCAGCGCTTGGTCTCCGCTACCACCAATACCGCTGTAAGGATCCGTAAACCAGATTCTTCCAGAACGGTCTACAACCAAATCATTAGGGTTGTTATGGGGGATTTGGTCAAGCGTATGCGGCAAAGAACTTATCGTTCTCTGGTCAGCTTCAAATCGAACAATACGCCGACCAGCCTGCTGGCACCCATATAAATTACCACCTGAATCAAAACACAAACCATTAGTGTTAGATGTGCCAGTAAAATATTCCTCTACCTCCCCTGTATCCGGGATATAACGCATAATCCGAGAACCTTGAATATCCGTAAATAGCACTGATGATCCGGTCCACACAGGCCCTTCTGTTGTTCCACCATATGGGCCAGCTACCAATTCAAACTCCCAATTCATGAAACACCTCCTCCTGTAATGGTTGCCCGGGGCAAGTATATTATCCTCCGTTAGGGATGTCATTACAGTTATGAATTTGACACACAAATTGGGCCACTGTACGCTACTCTGCACCAGCAAAACTCTCGCACGGTTAGATTCAATGACTAATGAAATATTGCTCGAATATCAAGATCATATATCCACAGTCACGCTGAACCGCCCAGATCAAAGAAACGCTATCCGTTTTCATATGTGGGAAGAACTCTCGCATTTATTCCTAACACTAGATAACGACAATAATACTAGGGCGATCGTAATTAGAGGTGCGGGCACTGAATCATTCTGTGCAGGGGCAGACATACAAGACTTTGAGAAATACAGAAATGACTCTAATCAAGGTTACGCATATAACGCGGCAGTCGATAACCTACTGGAGACTCTGATAAATCTAAAAACCCCAACCATTTCCATGATTCAAGGAGTAGCAGCTGGCGGCGGTTGTGAAATAGCAACGGCCACGGACATTCGCATTGCTACACCAACTACCAGAATGGGAATCCCAGTCGCCCGCCTTGGAATCACAATAGGGCACAGAGAAATGAACAGTCTTGTAAATCTTGTAGGAAAGGGAAATGCTTTATACATACTCTTGTCAGGTCGTTTGGTGGACGGAGAGACTGCTCTATCTATGGGGCTAGTAACACAAGTAGTACCAGAATCAGATCTGGAACATATCACATATAAACTTGCTGCTGAAATTTCCCAACTAGCTCCGCTCTCTCATGCGATCAATAAAGAGATTTTGAACAATGTAATAGAATGCCCTTCGTTAACTGGTTTATCACAATCACAAAAGGAATTACCCTTAAAACAATTCGATACTAAAGATTACAAAGAGGGTTACAATGCTTTCCTAGAGAAACGCAAGCCTGACTTCATAGGCGAATAACTCTATTACACCTGCGACAATCTTACCAATATGTAGAGGTTTCAAGACTTGCCCCGAACAAGTAAAAAAAGAGCAGATATCCTGGTATACGAGCTAGGTCTCTCGGAAAGCCGCGAGCAGGCTCAAACTATGATAATGGAGGGGTTAGTATTCCAACCATCCGGACGAGTTTTAAAGGCTAGTACGATACTGGATGAGAATACCCCTATCGAAATACGTGGAAGGCTACCCTATGTCAGCAGAGGAGGAATAAAACTTGCACACGCACTCGATAGTTTTAATATGAACGTTACTGGCCAAGTTGTCTTAGATGTAGGGGCGTCTACTGGGGGATTTACCGACTGCGTTCTTCAAAAAGGATCATCACATGTATATGCTGTAGATGTTGGCCATGGCCAAATCCATCACAAAATTAGAACAGATCCTAGAGTGAGTGTGACAGAAAAATGCAACGCGCGTTATCCCTTCACACTCCCCGAGAAAGTTGATTTAATAACGATAGACGTGTCATTTATATCACTCCGATTGATATTACCGTCAGTAGCACAACATCTGAAAACAGGGTGTCATATTGTGGCCCTAGTTAAACCTCAGTTCGAAGCAGAAAAAGGAGAGGTAGGGAGAGGAGGAATTGTTCGAGACAGTACTGTACACGAGGAGGTAATGTCACGAATGTTCAATTGGTGCAACGACAACAAATTCTCAGTGCGGGATCATTGTGAGTCTCCGATAAAAGGAGACTCTGGCAACAAAGAGTTCTTTATATTAGTGGACAAAACAATACCCGAATAATAATTTTCGGAATGAAAAGGTGAGATATATGGATGTACAAAAAGTGGCTGAGCTTCTATTAGAGCGCAAAGAAACTGTATCTGTTGCGGAAGCATGCACATGTGGACTAGTAGGCTATATTCTTGGAAGCGTTCCTGGAGCATCCCAATTCTTTCCAGGGGGAGTAATAGCATATACCGGTGGACTTAAGCAAAACATTTTAGGCGTATCTGACGAAATATATAACAGTAAGGGCACCGTCAGCAGCGAAATGGCCATAGCCATGGCAAGAGGGGTCCGGGAACTTACGAATACTAACTACGGGATATCAACAACAGGAATAACCGGTCCTGCAGCCGGTAGATCAGGGCTCCCTATAGGAACATTTTTCCTTGGCCTGTCCATTAAGGACGGCCAAGATATATCGGCTGAGATCAGAGTAACCGGAGATAGAGATGAGAATAAGCAAGGAGCTGCTCAAGCCGTGATAAGCCTTCTCGGGGACCATTTGAATACACTCTAGTATTAGAAATGCAATATGCCTGATCGATTGGAGGATTACGATTCAGGCATACCCGTGCAATATCCTGCAAGATCACTCTTTAAAATGTGGCATAACTTTGCTAGAAAACAACTCCATATTACGAATACCGCTTTTTAGATCCATACCAGGCCACATCATACGAAAACTGCCGTGATCTATACCTAAAGAACGGTATTTTTCTATCTCAGTAACACAATCTTCTGGATCGCCAATGATAAAACGATCCCTAGCAAGTTCTTCAAAGGACGTGCTAAAACTTTCGTTTTCAGGTAAGGCTTTGTCCTGACCCCACTGTGCATAAGCTTCATATTTACCACCAAGAAATGGTTCTACCTCTTGGAATGCCTTTTCCTTATTATCGTGTACAAATAACTCTCTACCCATTGGTAACAATTTCGGACTTTCCATCCCAGCAGTGCTCGCGGTCTCATTGTACAGAGCTATCTGCCTCTTGATAGTTTCATACGTTGCATGAGGGTTAACGTACCAACTATAGTTATTATTGGCAGCTCTTTGAATGGCTGCATCGCTATTCGCTGCTACCCAGACAGGTGGATGAGGATTCTGAATCGGTTTTAATACCATCTCAGCATCTGTAACCTGAAAGTGCTTGCCTGAATATGTGACTTTTTCTTCAGTCCACAACTTCCTCATCAAATCCAAACATTCCATGTAACGGGAAACTCGACGTCGTGGGTCGATCGCAAAGGCGTCGTATTCTTCGTCTCTATACCCTAATGCAGCTGCCAATATGAACCGGCCATTAGTAATAACGTCCATAGTGGCGATACGTTCCGCTAAATCTACAGGGTGATGCAAAGGGATAAGCAACGTAGCAACTATGCTCATATTACCTGTTTCAGCCGCCAATCTGGCAAGCAAGGGCATTGTTTGCAGTTGTTGATAAGGCGATGTTAAATAATGCTGTCCTTGATATATAAAATCAAAACCAAGATCCCTAGCAGATCTGACATATTCAACAATCTCGCCGAAACTTTGTCTCATGTTAGTCCCTCTAGGTTGCTGACCCATCCCAGTTAGTGAGACGCCGAATTTCATAATCAAACTCCTGATTTGTATATTTAAGTAGTATTCTAGAATACCCCAACTGTCACTAGTATCCCACCTTGACTAAGCTATATGTCGGAGCTAACATCCGACAGCAGACTCATTAATGTCGTATTACTCTACACTTTTTATAGGTCGTCATATGCAAATAACTGAACACGTTTTCGCTACTCATATTACCGAGGACCAAAATAGTTTTGGCGCCATGCACCCGGGAGGCACCCACATATATTTTGTCGGAGACCCAAACGAGGAAATGGTGGTCATTGATTCCGGAGAGCCATATCGTTCATGGACTAAACAGATTCTCGACTATTACAAAGAATTGGGAACCCCCAAGATTTCATCCATACTGATAACCCATGGGCATGGGGATCATATTGGAGGACTCGACCGACTCCAAGAACAAATGAACTGCCCAGTAAGATGCCATCCTAAATTAGAACCTCTTTTGACCCAAAGATTAGGCCAAGATTGCGTTGTGAAGCTTAGATCTCGGGAGCTAGTGACAACCGGAGGGCAAGTATCACTGCGAGCGTTGTTTACCCCTGGTCATGAAGAAGATCACGTCTGCTATTCATTACGAGCAGATAAAGTATTATTTAGCGGAGACACTATCTTGGGAAACTCATCATCAAGTGTAAGGAACTTACGCCAATACATGGCCTCTCTGGCAATCATGGCCAAGCAGAAGCCCGATATTATTTGCCCTGGTCATGGCAGTATCATCCGTCATGGCACTAACAGAATCCAATGGTATATCGAACACCGTTTGGCTAGAGAATCACAGATCCTAGAAGCACTAAGCAATGGTCCGGTTACCGTAGAAGAATCCGTAGATTTGGTATATCCCAGGAATTTAAGGAAAAATCTTAAAAACTCTGCCGCGAGGAATATTCAAACTCATTTAAATAAGTTAAAAGAAGAAGGCAAGGTAATTGAAATCGGTTCTACCTATTCACTGCCATAATCCTATAAGTAATTACAAACGTCTAATGAATAATGTTCTATAGAACCGGCATAAATAATTTCAGAGCATCAATGGGATGTGGGTTCTTTATCCTAGTTATCGGAGCGTTGCTAATCAGTCCTTTGGTGGACATAATAGTTGATCTATTGGGTTGGATACTAATATCAACAGGTTTCCTTATATTAGCCTTGAATACATTCCAGGCAATCTTTAAAAAATAAAATAGCCATACAACATCACACGTCTAAATTAATTGCGCTGCAATAGTTCAATCCTAATATTATCGGGTGCCATTACAAAAGCTATCCGGACACCAGGCCTTATGTCATACGGTTCAACCGCCATTTCAGCGCCTCTGCTCTTGAGATCAGCAACCGCCTCATCAATATTATCTACACGGAACCCAAAATGGTCCAATCCCAAATGTGGATCCACTGGACTAATAGACATATCAACTTCTTCTGGTACTGCCGCAATAAAAACAGCTAATCCATTAATATCCAAGTCTATACGAGGTTGTCCATCCGATTGAACAGATTCTAGAATTTTCGCATCAAACATGGTCTCAAAATACTTGGCTATACCCATGGGATTCTTGCTGCGAAGATGAATATGATCATAACTATAAACAGGCATAACTATTCTCCCAAAATATTGTTAACAAACTAATCTTTAGTTCCATGTAGAATAGTTTTAATATACATCAAGTTATTAGCCGTGGCCATATAGGATAATTATCCGAATATGAAAGTAACTCCATACTATATTGACCTGCAGGATAACAGAATATAGAATTGCACTAGCGCCAATTAGGTGGAAATCTTAACAATTGAATAAAAAGCACTTTGAGGTGGCCCATCACTGGGCTGAAAAGGGAAGCCGGTTTGAGTCCGGCACGGTCCCGCCACTGTAACTGATGAGAGCATCCAAAACTACAAGCCACTGGCCATATGGCTGGGAAGGCTCCGGTTGTTCGCCTATAATCAGAAGTCAGGAGACCTGCCTCCTAGTAGACTTGGTACCCCTCGTGGAAAAGGTGTACGAGATTCAATATTCTCAACCTGACCACAAAGTCAGGTTTTTTTTTGCCTAATCGTCTCACGAGGAAGAACTGTAGAATGATATTACTCTGGAGAAACCTCCTCCTCTCCCGCATAATGATCCTGTTCACAGTAGGACGTTCTACAGTTCTCTCCTCGCTTTTGCAGGAATCTATAAATCGTATCTATTGTATTAAATAATAAAACAAGGATATCAAGTTGAGATTAATAGTTTGACCCCATCAATTGTTATAGCAGGCGTAAGAAGCGGGGTAGGAAAAACAACAATAGCGACAGGCATAATGGGAGCTCTGACAAAAAGAGGTAAGCGAGTTCAACCTTTTAAAGCAGGCCCAGACTACATTGACCCGTCGTATCATAAGCTTGCCACCGGCATACCTTCACGCAACCTAGACTCATGGCTGCTGCCGCATGAGATTGTATCCGAACTTTTTCATAAAGCGAGTCAGACTGCAGATATTTGTATCGTAGAGGGGGTAATGGGCCTATTTGATGGACACTCCAATTTAGATGAATCCGGTTCTACCGCCCAATTAGCTAAGTTAATACACTCTCCTGTCGTGCTTATAGCGGACGCTTCTAAAGTAGCTAGAAGTGTTGCTGCAGAAATACTTGGATATCGTATGTTTGACCCAGAGCTAAATATAGCTGGAGTGATATTGAACGGAATCGGCAGTCCTAGACACCTTGAATTCTGCAAACCTCAAATCGAAAAGAGTACAGGAATACCGGTGATAGGATACATGCCCAGACGCCAAGATTTAGTACAACCCGAAAGACATCTCGGGTTGATACCTACAACAGAAGGTACGGTAGTCCAAGAGTGGTATGATTCTCTAATATCTCAAACTGAAGAAACCATAGACCTAGAAGCTATCTGCGATATAGCAACCACCGCAAAACTTGACTTCGTCAAGCCATACATATATCCAGAGTGTCCTCAACCTAAAATAGCAGTCATCGCAGTAGCTAGAGATGAGGCTTTCAGTTTTTACTACCAAGATTCATTAGACCTCCTAGAAGCTTGGGGCGCTGAAATTGTAGAATTCAGCCCTTTGAAAGACAGCCAAGCACCTGAACGGTGTGGAGGGATTTACATAGGAGGTGGATTCCCAGAACTATTCGCACGAGAACTTGCAGAGAATACTCCTATGTTACGATCCATAAATTCCCTAATTGGTCGGGGTATCCCCGTATATGCTGAATGTGGAGGATTGATGTACTTAGGACAAAGCCTTTCAGATATGAACGGACAGATGCATCCCATGGTTCAAGCTCTGCCTCTGTCATCTTCTATGAAAGACCAAACCCTTCACTTAGGATATAGAGAGTTAGAAGCCCTTTGCGATAGCCCGATAATGGAGAAAGGACAAATTATAAAAGGTCATGAATTTCACTGGTCAGTATTGGAAAATAAACCTGAATTGCACAATGCGTTATATTCCATATTAGATCAAGAAAATAGATTCGAGGGGTTTCGCAGTGAAAACGTGTGGGCGTCATATGTTCACGTACACCTTGCCAGCGACCCATCGTTAGCTAAGAGATTCGTAGAAGTATGCTCTAAATTTTCCACGCTGTAAGTTATATGATTATTGTACCTGTTTCCTGATATAGCAAAGTTATAAATTAATTACCAAAACTAAACTAGGATAAAGAATAATGAGTACTGAACCTGGACCACAATCCGTCAAAGGGCCACGCATTAATAAAGGACTTACAATTGTAAACACCGGAAACGGTAAAGGAAAAACTACTGCGGCAATGGGTGTTCTGTTTCGTGCCTGGGGCAGGGACATGAAAGTTCAGATGCTCCAATTCATAAAACATACTACCGCAAATTTCGGAGAACAACGAGCCGCCCAAAAAATCGGTGTTCCTGTAAGAGCTATGGGAGATGGCTTCACATGGCGTTCTAAAGACCTAGATCAAAGCGCTGATCTAGCACGAGCACTTTGGGAAGATGCCAAGGAAATTATAGCGTCAAGTGATAATGACCTGGTCATTTTGGACGAATTTACCTATCCACTCCATTATGGTTGGATAGAGGTTCAAGAGGTTATAGAGACACTCGGAAAACGACCTGAAATGTTGCACATAATAATAACTGGACGACATGCTCCCCAAGAGCTAATAGATTTTGCTGACTTGGTAACAGAAATGAACGTCATTAAACACCCTTACTCCGAAGGCATTAAAGCCCAACCAGGTATAGAGTTCTAGCCATCAGAACAAAAATCTTAGTAAAGTTAAAAAAGGAAAACCATGTCTATATCGAAACTCATTGACGAAACTATACTTAAGATTGATCCGTTAGATGAAATATCAATGTCCGCGGCCCGCGAACGTCAAAACACTTTGACCAAACCTCTCGGAAGTCTGGGTAGACTCGAAGAATTGTCAATTAAATTAGCGGGGATATATTCTAATCCCACACCCGTGATAGCGAATAAATCCGTTATTTTAGCAGCCGGCGATCACGGTGTCGTAGCTGAAGGTGTTAGTGCATACCCGCAAGAAGTTACTCCACAAATGGTCCAGAATTTTTTAGCGGGCGGAGCAGGTATAAATGTTCTGGCCCGACACGCGGGAGCAAATATCGTTATCCTAGACGTTGGAGTAGCTTCAGAGCTTCCCGACCACCCAGTACTAAAAAAAGTCAAAGTAGCACAGGGAACTCAAAACATAGCTAACGGCCCTGCTATGACACGTGACCAAGCGATTCAGTGTCTCGAAATTGGCATAAAGGCAGCTGAAGAGCAAATATCTGGAGGGGCCGACATAATTGCCTTTGGCGAGATGGGCATCGGTAACACAACACCCTCAAGTGCTATTACTAGTGTCATTACAAAAACCGATACTGCTACCACTACAGGTCGAGGTACTGGAGTGGATGACAAATCACTTGATCACAAAATAGCTATAATAAAAAAAGCTATAGATACCAATAAACCTAATCCTACCGACGGATTGGATGTGCTTATAAAAGTCGGAGGTCTAGAAATTGGGGCATTGGCGGGGGCAATGCTCGCCACAGCAGCGCGCAACAAACCAGTAATTGTTGACGGTTTCATATCGGGCGCCGCCGCATTAATAGCGTGGACACTATGTCCAAACGCGAGATTGTATTTTATAGCATCTCATAATTCAGTAGAACCAGGTCACAATATAGGACTCAGCACTATGGGCTTGAGACCTCTGTTCGACCTAGAAATGCGATTAGGAGAAGGGACCGGCGCTACCTTGGCGATGCCCATAATAGAGGCCGCCGCTAAATGTCTATCCGAAATGGCCACGTTTGCCGAAGCAGGTGTGTCTGGTAAGGAAAATGATTAACGAATCACACAAATACGAAGGAACATTAGCATAGTATAAATATCCAATATAAGATCAGGAGCTTTTATTGTTAACATCTTTCCTAATAGCGGCAAGTTTCCTCACCATCGTTCCTTATCGAATACGGAACGAGATTACTCCACAAGCAATAAGTAATTCTCGCGCCTATTACCCATTAATCGGTTTAGCTGTTGGCATTTTACTATTAATAATTGAGGAAGCATGTTCGTATGTATTCCCGATCACTATTACGGCAGCATTATTAACAGCTACACTGGCCATAGTTACACGGGGTTTACACCTAGACGGCCTCATGGATATCGCGGACGGATTGTTCGGTGCGTATAAACCTCAGGAACGCCTTAAGATTATGAAAGATCCTCATGTCGGATCTTTCGCAACAGTAATGGCAATATTAATACTGTTATTGAAATACACTGCCCTACTATCGATCCTAAACCTAAACATACCTGGTAAGGAACTAGCAATTCTTTTAGTACCATGCACCTCCAGATGGACTATGGTCTTACAATTAAATTTGTTCTCATATATAAGAGAAAATGGTTTAGGATCTTCATTTAGAGATAACAGTTCAAGACTTGCTAGTCTATTTGCTGCAATAACTGTGTCAGTCGTTTGTTTGTTACTTGGGGGCCCGGCAGGCGTAATACTGTTAGTCGTATTGTCATCGATAGCGTTAATATTGGGAAAAGTAATGTCCAAAATGCTAGGTGGCCTAACGGGAGATTGTTATGGAGCCACAAATGAACTCATTGAAACTGTAGGATTTATATTAGCTGTTCCAGTAATAACTACAGGGTTCTTACTGCCATTTACTAGGATGGTTACATGGATACAAACATCCCTATAGAAATACAAATATTATTCATGGCAGTGATCATCGACTTAGCCCTAGGGGATCCACCGAACAAGCTTCACCCTACAGCATGGATAGGCACGACCATAATGTGGATGAAACATTTGACACCTAAATCAAATACTAGTCGGTTCTTATATGGTGCATTTATAGCTATAACAATACCAACTGTATGGGCAACCTTATCTTATTTAGTCGGACACCTAGCGTTGTTATTGAGCGAAATCGTACACATAGCAGTTACTGCACTAATTTTGAAAACAACGTTTTCTATCCGATTGCTCCATAAGACCGCTTTTAAAATCAAATCTTTATTGGTGAACGACAACCTTGAAGAAGTAAGACTAGAAATGGCAGCGTTGGTGAGTAGAAACACTGCTAATATGACTCATAAACAAGCTATAGCAGCGACTATAGAGTCTGTATCAGAAAACGTAACTGACAGTATGGTTGCCCCTATACTCGCATATGCGATTTTTGGACTTCCCGGCGCGGTAGCCTACAGAGCAATAAACACACTCGACAGCATGATCGGATACCGTGGCGAATACGAATATTTAGGTAAAGTTTCCGCTAGACTCGACGATCTTGTAAATTTCATACCAGCCCGTCTTGCTGCTTTAACGCTATGGTTTTCTAGCATTATATTGCCTGGGTTGAACTATAAATCTGCTTGGAACATTATGATACGAGATCACGGAAAAACTTCGAGCCCCAATGCAGGTTGGACAATGAGTGTTATCGCAGGGGCTTTAGGCATAGCATTAGCAAAAGAAGGGGAATATTCTCTTGGAGATAACAATAATATACTCAAGACGGAGTACATAAGCAGAGCCGTAAAATCAATGTATTTAGGAGCAGGGATGACAATAGCTGCTGCTGCAATACTCATTTTGATCATTGATATAGGTCTATAATATGACAGAATCGCTTTTTAGAGAGTCTTCTGGAACTGTACAGAACGCAAACAGGCCCGTCCATGGGAGCATTAACCCCTCAGAATTGAGGGCTCTTGGATTAAATCCGAATGATGTTTTAGACTTCAGTGCTAGTATTAATCCTTTGGGACCCCCAGATTCTGTAACGCACACGATCATAAATACGGATATATCTAAATATCCAGACCCAGAATGCTTGCAGTTACGTGAAGCAATAGCAAATCATGTAAACGTTGATCCCTCATTTGTTATTGCCGGAAATGGATCTACAGAAATTATTCATTTACTCGCCAGGGCATATCTGAATTTCAACTCGGGAAAGCGTCCTACAAGCGCTATATTTACACCTACGTACGGTGAATACAGAGGGGCTTCCGAACTGATGGGGGCTTCCATTATAGATTTACCATGCAACCCTAAACCTCCATTCTTATGGGACTTTGATGATATATAT
Organism: Dehalococcoidia bacterium; assembly: GCA_002724585.1. Lineage (GTDB taxonomy): Bacteria > Chloroflexota > Dehalococcoidia > Lucifugimonadales > UBA3495 > UBA3495. The sequence continues at coordinate 38,828 of PBPE01000033.1, forward strand.
AAAATTATCAAAGCCAACAAACCATCACTAACCTTTATTTGCAATCCAAACAACCCTACAGGTCTATACCTAGATGAACACATATTATCAACATTGGCATCCGTGGTAGCAGATATTAAAGGGCTTTTAATCATAGACGAGGCATATTCCAACCTAGTTGAGAATCGATGGGATTCAATCGGTATTGCTCAGAAGGGTAATACCGTACTTTTGAGGTCTATGACAAAAGATTATTCCTTGACCGGTATTCGAATAGGCTACGCTATTGGGGCTCCGAGCATAATATCTGACTTGTCCGCATATCAACCTGACTGGAGTGTAAATAGTTTTGCGCAAGAAGCAGGGATAGCTGTACTAAAAGACAGTGATTACTTGGCAAGAGCACGGCACACAATAAATACCAACAAGAATTACCTCATATCTAGTCTTACGGACCTAGGCTTCTCTGTTCCAGAGTCCAATGCTAACTTCTTACTCGTAAATACAGGTAATGCAGAAGCGTGGAGGGCCAGGTTAATCACTAAAGGAATAGTCGTAAGGGATTGTACTTCCTTTGGTATTCCTGATTACATCAGGATAGGGATACGAAGCTTAGGAGATTGCGAAAAACTCATCTGGGCCATTAGTGAGATCATTAAAGATTCGACTACAATGTAAAAGACATTGTTATCAATATTTCTGATATCAAACAAATAAACAACGATAGTTCTAGGAGGTTAATATGGGAGTTATATATCTAATACGACACGGCGAGACAGAATGGAATTCCCAAGGTAGGATACAAGGGCATACGGACATTGCATTATCGCAAATCGGACTTAATCAGGCTTCATCCACTGCGGAACGATTGAAAAACGTAAAGTTCGATGCAGCCTATTCAAGTGATTTATCTAGAACGAGAGATACTGCAAAAATAATATTAGGAAATGCTAACATCCCCTTAGAGTCAACAGCGACACTGCGCGAATACCACAAGGGTGTATTTGAAGGATTAACGGTTGAGGAATATTCAAAACAATATCCCGATCAATACCAAGCCTCATTAGTTAACGATCTAGATTTCTCACCCACGAATGGTGAGAGTGCTCGACAAGTGAGCGAGAGAATGGCTCAGTTCAGTGAAGTGATTAAAACCAAGCATAATTCTGATACTGTTTTGATCGTTGGACACGGAGGAGCACTTAGGTCTCTCGTCACAAATCTCTTATCCTTGCCTCCAGAATTTATATTCAAATTAGTAACAGATAACTGCTCTGTAACAGTCATACACACCTATCCAGACAACACAGTTCTACACCTGTACAACGATTCATCTCATATTAAAAAGGCCGACTAGTTATGCAGGGAAGAGTAATAATGGTACAGGGTACCGCATCACATGTAGGGAAGAGTATATTGGTATCTGCTCTATGCCGTATCTTCAAGCAAGATGGATATAAAGTTTGTCCGTTCAAAGCCCAAAACATGTCAAATAACTCGCATGTGACTCCAAGTGGGGGAGAAATTGGGAGAGCACAAGCGGTGCAGGCTGAAGCAGCAGGAGTAGACTCAAGAGTGGAAATGAATCCTGTATTGTTGAAACCTGAAGCAGACCACACCTCCCAAGTTGTCCTTATGGGAAAACCCCTACGATCAGCAAAAGCTCTAGATTATTTTTCTTTGAAAACTCAACTATGGGAGTCTGTACAAGCCTCGCTAGATATATTAAGAGAACAATATGACATCGTCGTAATTGAAGGAGCTGGAAGTCCTGCGGAAATAAATTTAAAAGCCAACGAAATAGTTAATATGCGAGTTGCTATGTATTGCGGCGCCCCAGTCCTACTATGTGGAGATATCGACCGAGGAGGCGTATTTGCGTCTCTAATTGGAACACTCGAACTCCTAGAACCCGAAGAAAAAGACCTAATCAAGGGATTCATAATAAACAAATTCAGAGGTGACCAGAATCTTCTGACTGACGGGCTAGACTGGTTAGAAAACAGGACTGGGATCCCCGTAGCGGGTGTCATACATCATTATAACGACATTCACATACCTGAAGAGGACTCTGTAGCCCTTGACTTACCAAACCGCAGTCAGTCCAAATTCGCATTGGACATAGTAGTGATACAGATACCCCATATATCTAATTTTGATGATTTTGATCCCTTGACCCGAGAAGCAGGAGTCAGACTTAGATACGTATCAAACAAAGATGAAATGGGCTGCCCAGATTTGATAATACTCCCTGGAAGCAAAACGACTATACCCGATCTAAAATGGATGGAAGAACAGGGCATATCTGACCTAGTAATATCTCTTCATGCTGCGGGAACCCCAGTGATAGGGATATGCGGAGGATACCAAATGCTAGGTCAGGAACTGCACGATCCCAAACATATTGAGTCCAATCTAACCGAGTATCCAGGCTTGGGCTTATTACCTATAAGCACAATCTTTGAAGGAAGCAAAGAAACCCACCGCATACAAGCGACCGTTGCGAAAGCCGAAGGATTACTAACAGGAGCGCTATCAGCTCCGATTACCGGATACGAAATACATATGGGCCGAACCTACGAAGCAATAACAGATCAACCCTTTCTTATAAAAGCAAGGGAAGACCATGAGGAATCTGCGCCAATGAAATCTGACGGAGCTCTAAACGAAAATGGAGATGTTCTAGGAACTTACATCCATGGCCTCTTCCATAACGTTCAACTTCGACAGTGCATTCTAAAACAAGTAGCAAATCGACGAGGGATAGATATCACGTTTTCGCAGCAGCAGCTGACTATGGATCAAGAATACGACAAACTAGCAGACTGGGTTCGATCAAGAATAGACATGGCTCTCATATATGACATAACCGGTCTCAACAATAGCCATGACATTTTGGAAGAAGCTGTCTGATGGCCCGCGATATCACATTAATTACCGGGGGAGTTAGATCGGGGAAAAGCGCGTTTGCCGAACGACTAATTCCTCCAGACAGCACCGAAGTCTTCTACATGGCCACTGGAGTCGCAAGTGACGAGGAGATGCACATACGAGTACAACGACATCAAGCGAGGCGTCCTAGTCACTGGGTAACTCTTGAAGAGCCTATGCATATTGTTAGCAGACTAGAAAATGAACTAAGCAATCGAGATCAACCAAACCATATTCTCTTGGATTCATTGGACGTCTGGATCAGCAACCTACTTTTATACCATGAAACCCTACCCTATCTCGACGTCGAACAGAAAATATTAAGTGAGATTGACCAGCTTATAACAATTTGTAAAAACCATACCGGTACAATAACCATTGTTAGCAGCGAAGTTGGATTAAGCCTAGTGTCTTCTAATAAATTAGGCCGTTACTTCCAAGATTTACTAGGCATCGCAAATCAAAATATTGCAACTGTCGCTGACAAAGTATATTTAATAATTTCTGGATTGCCGCTCCAAATCAAGAATGTAGGTTAATAAAGGTCGTTAGGACTAGAATGACATTGAAAATAGTGGACGACAATTCATTCTCAGTCGAAGCCTTAGGTATAAGGACAGCCACATGCACTGTCCGTGTACCAGGAGTATGTGGGGAATTAGTCCAAGGTTTATCTGATAATCATCCCTTTTTGGTAACGTGCCCGATTGACTTCTTTTCTAAAGTAACAGTCGAGATATATGAAAGAGACGGTTTCATTATTTGCAGCGAAGGGTTTGCCAAATCAGCAGAAGCAGTCAGAAAAACAGCCGCCTATTTGAAAAAGACTGATATTTCGGCACGAACGATTATACAAAATCCCATGCCAAGAGGTAAGGGATTCGGGAGTAGTAGTGCAGACATTACGGGTTGTATTGCCTCGACTAGCATAGCGCTTGGACAAACACTCACACCAACAGAAATATCGAATATCGCATTAGAAATAGAACCTACCGATGCAGTTATGTACCCAGGAATAGCTTTATTCGACTACAAACAAGGCAAGTTATCAGAGGAATTAGGATCAGCTCCACCAATGGAGATAATAGCTCTCGATTTTGGAGGTTTTGTTGATACAGTACTATTCAATCAAGTAGATCGCCAGTCTGCTTGGGAATCGATAAAATCAGATACCGAAAAAGCTTTGGAACTAGTGAGATCAGGTCTGAATAATGGGGATCCCACATTGATAGCTGAAGGATCCACTATCAGTGCATTAGCCAGTCAAAAAATATCTGAGAAACAATACATGGACGATGTCTTGCAGTTCTCTAAAGCGGTAGGAGGTCTTGGAATATGCGTTGGCCACAGTGGAACTGTAATAGGCGTTTTGCTTGATGGCAAAGCTAAGGTCGGCAAATATGTATTTCGGCAAGCAAGATCCTGTTTCCCGTTAGCGGAAGAGATTTACCATTTCCGGATTATTGATGGCGGAATAAGACTAATATGATTCAAACCGCATGGACTGCCATGATCGTCTACGGTACCATGTAACCCAAATAACTACTCTTAACTTCAACATATCTTTAGAGAGGCAAATATCGCAATGGCAGAATATAAATTAGCCGTAATAGCAGGGGACGGTGTAGGTCCAGAAGTAATTTCTGAAGGGAAAAAGGTTTTAGACGCATTAAGTAAATCCAATCCAAATCTCAAATTTACATATAATGATTTACCTTGGGGTTCTGCTTACTATCGTGAGACTGGCAAAATGATGCCAGATGACGGACTCGAAACATTAAAAAGCAACCAGGCAATATTTTTTGGAGCTGTAGGTGATCCCAACATACCGGACCATATCACGCTGCAAGGCTTATTGCTGCCAATGAGGCGAGCTTTTGACCAGGCTATATCTATCAGGCCTTGTTATCTGCATCCTGGCGTGGATTCACCTATCGTTGGAAAGAAACCCGGAGACATTGATATGGTCATATACAGGGAAAACACAGAAGGAGAATATGCTCCGGTCGGTGGCAGGCTATATCCTGGAACTCCTCATGAAACGGTTATTCAAACAGGAGTGTTCACAAAGCGAGGAACAGAACGAATTATTAGAGCAGCTTTTGAAGGCTGCATATTAAGAAACAAACAAAATAAGGTCACCTCAGTAACTAAATCAAACGCACAAGCTTTCAGCATGGTATTTTGGGATGAAGTCTTTGAGGAAGTAGCTTCTGATTATCCTCAAATACAAACGGAATCTCTATTGGTAGACAGGGCTGCTATGGATCTAGCCCGTTGGCCAGAAAGCTTTGACGTAATTGTAGCTTCCAACCTTTTTGCAGATATCCTGTCAGATATCGCTGCTGTTGTCACAGGTAGTATGGGATTAGCAGCTAGCGCTAACATCAATCCAGAACGAGAATATCCTTCTATGTTTGAGTCTGTACATGGCGCGGCTTTTGATATCGCTGGAAAAGGAATAGCAAATCCTCTGGCAACTATATCAGCNGCTGGTTTAATGCTCGAACACCTAGGAGAGCATACATGTGCTCAGCAAATAGACAAAGCNGTCGCAAGGTGCCTAGACGAACGGAAAGTTATTACAGGGGATTTAGGAGGCTCAAATTCNACATCAGAGGTCGGAGACGAAATAGTGCGATTACTTGATTTAGTATAACCCTCGTAAACGCTATTGAGAGATTAAAACGCTCCTAATACTACTTTAACGATACGCTTCTCTAGAGACCTAGCAAGTTCACTTGCTAGGTCTAATCTTTGATGATCACCTACCGAACCCACAAACGCTACACCCAGGATTCTGCCAACCCTAAAATCGATAACTGTAGACGAAACCAACCCGGCTGACCCTCCCTGCAATACTCTTAGAGCAACGGATTCATCAAACAAACCTGAGGTAACCAATCGTTCTACGGATATTAATTGTTGTCCCTCTCCGACACTCTCCCCAACATTATCTTCAAAGTCTTTTACAAATACGTCATACATCCAGCTTACTACAGAGTCAGGAGTATCAAATAAATGGGCAACAGTTGCTCCTACAAAATTCAGACCATCATGAACTCCCATATCTGCTGTAGGTCCAAATTCACGCATGAACCCGGTAGATCGTCCTGCGGATTCGAATTTAGCCGCAGTGCTGCCAGAAAAACCATGCTCAGCCATCGTAGTGTTGTCTAAAATACCTTCACGTATTATTTGATATCTATCAAAGTCGGAAGGAATATCGTCCTTATCAAGCACCATGAACTCTAAATCATGTTCAGATATGCGGTAAGTCGCTTGCACTAAAGATGTTTGCACTAGGGGCCCCCTTTTACCAGTTGGATTTATCTATCAGCCGCACACCATTGGATATACATGAAGATACCTAGACATTTCTCCAGGTACTTGACCAAATTTACTCCACTGGCCGCCACCATCCACACTGGCATAGACTCTACCTTCATAATCACAACAATAGACATTATCACTACTGTTTTTATCTATTGTTATCTGCATCATTCTTCTGGGAGGAGTGTCGCCAATATCCACCCTGTCCCACGTCTCTCCGGTATCAGAACTCCTAAATAAAGCTCCAGCCTCTTGGGTCCCTGATGGGGCTCCTCCACCACCAGCACCTGCGGCTAAATAAATTGTTTTGGCATCGCTAGGATCTACCAGAAGATCCCTGCAATAGCTACCACCTGGAAACATTTCTTCGACTTGTATATGTTCCCAGCGTTTCCCTTTATCCCGACTGCGAAACATTGCAATTTGTGTAATTATGAAAATGGTACCGGGTGCGTTGGCACTAACCTGAACGCCATGAAGATCTAAAGTATTGTTTCTGACATAAGGGCCGTCTAGCAACTGTTCCCAGCTCTCTCCTTCGTCACTGCTACCAATCAATCCTCCAACCTCTATAGCCCCATAAACATCGCTAGGGTTGGACGGATCTGAAGCAATACCAATAACGCGCTTAGCTAAAGGTGGCATATACGTAGTAATATGCGGATAATTCACTCTACTAGTATCGGTCTTGGACCAATTTTCGCCACCATCAGTGGTTTTGTAAACAGAACAAGGTTCATATCCTGCGTATATAATGTCAGGGTTATTTGGATGAAAGGCCATCGACCAAACATCCGATGCAGGAGCGCTCAATCCTTCCCAATGCTCTCCTCGATCATCGCTCCTGAACGGACCTCGATCCGTTCCCGCATATATTATTGATGGATCCTCCGGATGTACCAGAAGGGCTCGCACTTGTGGATTTGGTCCTAATCCAGATGATATAGAAGACCAATGGTCTTCGTTATGAGATCGGCGATATAATCCCCCATCGCCAATGTATTCACCTTCACCACCTAGTCCGATATATACATGTGTTACATGGTCTTTCTGCATATCGCACCCTCTCAGCTAATATCAAAAATCATTGTTTGTCGAAACTGAATTAATGTCAAGGCCAGAATTATAGTCAGATGTAAAAAGTCTACTAGTAAATATAACTAAGCCCAGTTTTTACAGACGTTTAGTTGATAGTATGATCCAGATGAGCTATAAATAAGTCATCACAAAGTTAAAGTGTTGAATTCCTCTAGAATTTAACACTTTTCACATCATTGAAACCCTTTTACGCACAAACCCAGATACATTATTCTACGAGGTCTCTACAATATGAAGAGCAAAATTTATGACAGCTTCGACCACGCTGTATCAGACATACCTGACGGTTCTACTGTGATGTCACCTGGCTTCGGACAAGTAGGAGTCCCACGAAATCTTTTAGCTGCTTTAAATCGACAAGGGGCAAAGCAACTCACAGCTGTGTCTAATAATGCCGGCACCTTAGACGACAAGATAGACATTGGTACCCTAATTGAAGCGGGTCAAGTTAAAAAGATGATATGTGCTTTTACAGCACCCACTCACCCGTCACAAGTAACTCCTTTCGTGCGAATGTATAACAATGATGAAATAGACGCTGAACTAGTCCCACAAGGGACACTCGCAGAAAGAATGAGAGCAGCTTCGGCTGGGATCGGAGGATTTTACACTCCGACAAGTGTCGGCACTGAACTAGCGGAAGGAAAAGAACATCGTGAGATCAACGGACGAATGCATGTACTAGAATATCCGCTTCCGGGAGATTTCGCACTAATCAGAGCCTGGAGAGCCGATACATTCGGAAACCTACAATTTCGAATGGCGCAACGTAACTTCAATCCCATAATGGCAACAGCAGCAGCCGTAACCATCGTTGAGATCGAAGATAAAATAGTTGAGGTAGGGGAATTAGACCCAGACCACATACACGTACCAGGTGTGTACGTTAATAGGCTAGTCAAAATACCATCCGACGGAATATTTGAATAATAAGCAAATTATTTGTAGGAGAAATTACATGTCTGAAAAACCTAAACTAGAGCGACAAGCCATGTGCGATCGACTAGCTATGGAGTTCCAAGATGAATGGATAGTAAACCTAGGCGTCGGTATGCCAACCTTATGCTCAAATTACATAGACCCAAATAAAGAGATTATATTTCACTCTGAAAATGGTGTGATCGGTTACGGGCCGTTAGCAGATGAAGGTAAAGAGGACAAGCATCTCGTAAATGCAGGTGGGCAAAACGTAACAGCCGTTCCTGGAATGGCGATAGTTCATCACGCTGACTCATTCGCACTTATAAGAGGGGGTATGGTAGATGTCACTGTCATGGGAGCATATGAGGTTGCGGAGAATGGTGACTTCGCAAATTGGCGTATACCTACTCGGAAAGGGGGCGGAATAGGTGGAGCAATGGATTTGGCAGCTTGTGCCAAAAGAGTATTCATAGCCATGGAACACACTACCAGAGAAGGAAATCCCCGATTATTGAAGAAGTGCAACCTACCTGTTACAGCCCCTTCAGCGGTTAAACTGTTGGCAACTGACTTAGGCTTATTCGAGATAACATCTGACGGATTTATATTAAAAGAATATGCACCTGGATGGACCCTAGAAGAGATACAGGCCCAAACAGAAGCAGAATTGACCCTATCGAGTGACGCTCAGGAATTTCGTTTCCGATAAGAAACGATCTAATAATAGCCATCTCCGCCGTTAACATGTATCGTCTGACCAGTTATATACCCACCATCGTCAGTCACAAGAAAAAGACAAGTTGCAGCAATTTCGTCTGCATGACCCTGTCTACCCATTGGAACTCCTGAAGCACTAGGAGGGCTGTTAGCATACCACTCAGGATTAGCCCTTGAGGTGTCTATGCTGCCCGGTGAAACCACATTGACCCTTATATTATTCCCAGCAAATTCAGATGCTAAACCTCTCGCTAGACCTACCAGACCCATTTTTGCGGCAGACACATGCGCCCGTGTAGCGGAGCCGCGAAAGGCCCCTTCGCCAGTAAAAAATATGATTCTGCCGAAATTATTATCTACCATAGATTCAATTACCGCTCTAGTGGCATAGTATGCACCATCCAGAACTACACCCCGAACCGCCTCCCAATCTTCCAAAGACAATTCCGTGAATGGTTTATGCGGTCGTACCGCAGCATTATTAATCAATATGTCGATACGACCAAATTCAGACAAAGCCATATTTATCATCGTATCAACTTGCTCTTTACTAGCTACATCAGCAAGTATAGGTAATGCCTTAACACCTAACGACCTTGCTTCATCAGCCACGGCATCAGCTTCCGCTTGGTTACTCCTCGCATTCACAACGACATTGCAACCTTCCGCGGCAAGCCTCAGGATAGTTGCTCTACCAATATTCCTCCCTGAACCCGTAACCAAAGCTACTTTATCCTGTAATCTGCCCATTATTACTCCTTTGAACACAAAGTGAGGCGATTATAGCACGTATAAAACCATGAATCTGATATATCATCTAAAATGAATATCATAGGTAGGCATTCATAGGTATGAAAGGATATAATTCGTGACTCATGCCACATAATATCTCTTAAGTAATACAATCGGACACATTCAGAACATGGAGCATATATGACTCATAACCAATCTATATCGTACGATTTACTCATAAACGGTGAATGGAGACCGGCAAAAACAGGAAAGTACTTCTCCGTTGAAAATCCCTTTAACGGCGAGATAATAGCACAAATGGCCGACGCAGATGAATCAGATGTGGCAGAAGCTGTGAAATCAGCAGAAAGCGCTTTTAATAACGGCCCATGGACTTCAATGCCTAACTCTGAGAGATCAAAAATATTATGGCGTATAGCCGATATAGTTGAAGATCGAAGCATGGAACTCGGCAGACTAGAATCGATATCCAACGGGAGACCTATATCTGAAACATCCTCACAAATGTCAGTGGTCGCTAGCTACTTCAGATATTTTGCCGGCTTTTGCGACAAGATACAGGGTTCTACGGTACCTACAGACTCGTCACACTTTAATTACACTATCAGAGTTCCCCTAGGTGTAGTAGGGCAACTAACACCTTGGAACCACCCAATGATGATAGCCTCCAAGAAAGTTGCTCCTGCATTAGCAGCCGGTTGCACTATTGTATTGAAGCCATCAGAGTGGGCACCGTTAAGCCCAACTGAGCTTGGTAACATAGCATTAGAAGCCGGTTTACCAAAAGGTGTGCTAAACATAGTAAACGGACTTGGGCCAATAGCTGGTAAAAGCCTGGCAGCTGACCCAAGATTAGGAAAGCTAGAATTGACAGGCGGAACTGAAACGGGAAAAGCCGTTGCCCAAATAGCCGGTACCAACTTAACTCCGCTACAGTTCGAACTCGGCGGAAAAGCTCCCGTAATAGTTTTCGACGATGTAAATTTGGACGACGCTGTGAATGGATGCGCATTTGCATCATTTATCGCTTCAGGCCAAACCTGCATCCAAGGGTCAAGAGCAGTCGTCCATACATCTATATACGACAAATTCGTCAGTCTCTTGTCTGAGAAGGTAAGTGCTATCAAGTTAGGAGATCCGACTAACCCCGAAACCCAAATGGGGCCAGTAGTATCGAAGCAGGCATATGATCGAATACTAGGATTCATAGAAAACGCTTCATCAGATGGAGCAAAAATTGCCCATGGAGGTAAGCACCCTCAAGGAACCTTACTCAAAGACGGTTACTTTATTGAGCCAACAGTATTGTCCGGGGTACGTCAAAATATGCCTATAGCTCAAGAAGAGGTTTTTGGACCAGTAGTATGCGTCATACCGTTCGATACGGAAGAAGAGGCTGTTTCTATCGCTAACGACATACCCTACGGTTTAGGCTGCTCGATTTGGACCAGTAATGTTTCACGAGCACACAGAGTAGCTCAAAAAATTGTCGCTGGAATAATTTGGATAAATGACCACCACCGACTACATCCTGCAATTCCTTGGGGAGGATTCAAAGATAGCGGATACGGTAGAGAGGGGAGTTACGATTTTATACACGAATATACCGCTCCAAAGTATGTATGTGTAAGAGTCGAACCAGAGGGGTTTGATTGGTATGCGAACCCTGGGCCTGGCCAAAGGCTCAATTAAACAATATTAAAATCAGTATCTGCATCCAAATAAGATTGCTCTAAAAGAGTCTATTCATATTACTGTACCTGTTAGGGTCTAGATCGAATCCTTTCAGTCCAGGATAATCATGCCCATATCTATGAGCCCTAAACGAGGAATTTAAGCTTTCTAGATTGTTGATTCCATCAACTATTCCATAGAAGGGACTGATGTATTCCCAGACTATTTCTTTACTCGGAGTAACTTCAAATAATCTTCCTGGCGCACCTTCGCAAATGACCACATTGCCATTAGGTTGGCGCTCAGCACTACTAATATGATAACTGTAGAACGAAATATCAGGAGTGCCGGTATATTCCCAGACAATTTCGTTATTCGAAATGTCTACTTCGACAATCCGTGATCTGCTAGGACCGCGACGATGCCCCCCATTATCGAATATTTGCACGTTACCATTAGGTAAAGACGTAGGGTGATGTTGATGATATACGGAACCGGGGCCCCATTTCCATTTGAATTGACCAGTAGATTTATCAACTATTCCCACGGTACTTGTTAATCTGTAGCTAACTAATAGGTCTCCATTAGCAGTAACATTCAATGCATTTTGGTGAGCCCATTCTTTCCTAGCTTCAAGAGGACATATGATATCTTCTTCTACATCTAAATGTTCCCAGGCACGCCATTCCCACACAACAGTCCCATCTGGTTCTATCTCCTGCACTACATCCCCAAACATCTGCTTGGGATCATCTTCCGAATAGTAACCACCTTTAACTGCTTGACTAAGTTCTTCAGAGATTGGTTCCCACAAAAGGGTCAATGTATTACCATTTACTAATCTCTCAAAATCATGATGTAGCTTAGGGTTGCGATACTCCCATACAACGTTGCTATCCCAATCCAGTTCTAAGAGTGCTCCTGAAGCTCCACCTAATTTTTCTGACCCATTACCACCTTCCTTCGCAGGATGTGTCCTGAGCAGCAAATTCCCATACGGTAGAAGATACGCATAAACTATCCCCTCATCAGAATGCCATTTATGACAGACACGACCTTCCATATCTATCAGATAAGCATCGTATCCACCGCGATTGGTGCCGAATAGCGTATAGCCACGATAACAATGATTAGGTGAATAATAAATTAGGCCTTGCTGATGATGATCTGACCAACCCATGAAACACTCTCCATAAAATAATTCCTAAGCAAATTATAAATTAAAGTAAAACGCAGTAATACCAGGTGAACAGTCCAAAACAGGCACTGGTTATCGTTGTAACCATGCATCTATTATGTGAATATAAATTTAATATATTGGAGAACAAATAATACTCTATGTGGATGCCCCTAGCCATATCGGCCTCGTTGATATTCGCGATCGTCAGCGTAATAGATAAACGACTCTTAGCACACGATCTACCGAACGTGTCTGTCTTGATGATTTGGACCGTGATAGGCATGGTGTTTTATGCCGTAGTCATTTTGGGCATTACCGGCATCCCATATCTAGCAGCTCCAAGAACTATAATCGTCTGCTTATGTTCAGGATTATCGCTTGGATTAGGTATTAGCCTAATGTTCTTGGCTTTAAAATATGAGGAGGCCTCAAGAGCCATAGCAATAGTGAATACTAATCCGATATTCGTAACATTGCTAGCTATACCGTTCTTGGGAGAATATCTAAGTCCAGCACAATGGGTTGCATTATTACTGATTGTTACTGGTAGCGCCCTAGTTTCGATAAAACGTTCAGACAATAACCAATTGTTGGAGTTCAGTAGATTTACCCCTTTACTAATCCTAAGTAGCTTCTGCTGGGGGTTTGCACACTTACTCGCCAAATCCGTTTTAGAAGACCTGCCTCTACCGACTGTATTTGCGATGCAACAGCTTGGTGTTGCTATAGTCCTTGCATGCTATATAAGGAAAAGCAGCTGGGATGGGCTTTTGCAATGCATGAAGGATAGGAATACATGCATCTTGATGATAGTTGGAGAGGCTATCCTACCCTATATTGCAATATTCGCAGGCTTAGCGGCCATAAGCTATGGCCCCGTATCTCTTGTCACTTCAGTCTTGGCATCCAGGCCCATGTTCGTGTTTCTGTTTGCTAGCTTGCTCAGCACTAAGAAATTATCATTACTAGATGAAACGTTAACCAAAGAAACCATAGGGTTAAAATTAGTGTCTATCCCAATGATAGTGTTGGGAGTAGTACTATTAAATGCTATATGACCTGATCTAAAGTGCAACAGAGATCGGCACTTAAGATGAACACAAGGAATTATGTTGGTGTCACTGACGTGCACCAATGTTTATATTTAGGGTTATTACCTACCACTATATCGAAATACATTTTCTGAAGTCTGGTTGATATATCTCCAGAAGTACCATCTCCAATAGGCCTGTTGTCCAACTCTATAACAGGGGTCAAGTGTGCCGCAGTACCAGTCAAGAATATCTCATCAGCTAGATATAATTCGCTTCTATCGATAGTCCTCTCTACTACTTCAACACCTAATTCACTCTGGGCCAACTGAATGATGGTTTCCCTAGTTATCCCTGGCAATACATTGTCCTCTAAAGAAGAAGTATGTATCTTCCCATTCGCTATCATAAACAAGTTCTCACCAGAGCCCTCACACACGTGTCCATCATGGTTCAATATTATGGCCTCATCAAACCCTGCCATAGTGGCTTCCGTCTTGGCGAGAATACTATTTACATATATCCCAGATATTTTCAATCGCGCGGGAATCATTGGGTCATCTACTCTACGCCATGATGAAGTACAGCATCGCAATGTGTCTGACCCAAGATAGTTTCCAAACGGGACGGTTATAAGAGTGAAATCGCTCTCTAAATCTTGAAGTTTGAGATTCGCAACCAGTTCGGCACTTTTATATGCTAGAGGCCTTATATAGATATCATGATTGTGACGATTTTTTGCTACAAGTTCGACCGTGATATCGCACAGTTGATCTATAGAGTAAGGTATGTCTAGCATGAGCAGCTTACAGCCTCGCAATAATCTCTCATAGTGCTCGCGCAACCTGAAGATGTTTACAGCACCTTCTTCTTCATTCCAATTACCCCTAATACCTTCAAAGACTCCTGTCCCGTAGTGTAAAGCGTGAGTCATAACATTAACCTTTGCCTCACTTAAAGGAACTATATTGCCTTTGAAAAATGCATGTAACTCGCTAGTGATAGACTGACCTGTACTCACAAAGGAACCTCTTTCACTGAATGTCGAATTCTATAGTAATAAATAGAAACACGTAGTTCCATTCCTATAATGGAGTCAAATTATATCAGAAAGCTTGAATCTGTATATCCTAATAAGAAATAGACTATACAAATTGGTAACTCAAGCATGCCTTAATGCATTATAAGATATACTAGTCAAATACGGGAAATAAGCGGGTACATACAATGAGCATCACTAGATCAGATGGAAGATCCTGGGACGAACTACGCCCAATCACAATAACTCCTTCATTCCAACTATCGGCAGATGGCTCAGCGTTAATCGAAACTGGCAACACGAAAGTCCTATGCGCAGCTTCCGTCGAAGAACAAGTGCCACCATTCTTAAAAGGCAGCGGGAAAGGCTGGGTAACCGCAGAATACGACATGCTTCCTAGAGCCACTAGCACTCGATCTACAAGAGATAGGAATAGCGGCCGAATCAATGGTAGGTCACAAGAAATTCAACGCCTGATAGGTCGTTCGCTCAGAGCTATAATCGATTTAGGCATGTTAGGTGAACGAACTATACATATAGATTGTGACGTTCTACAAGCTGACGGCGGTACCAGAACGGCCGCTATCACAGGAGCATACGTAGCATTAACCCAAGCGACTAATGACATCCTAAAGACAGGTAAAATACCTCATTCGCCTATATTGTCACAGGTCGCTGCTACTAGCATTGGCATAATTGGAGAGCAACTGCTACTCGATTTATGCTATGAAGAGGATTTTAACGCTGACATAGACTTTAACGTGGTACTAAATAACCAAGGAAAACTTATAGAATTACAAGGAGCAACGGAGGCTCATCCGTTTGATCGAAAATATATCGCCGAAATACTATCCTTAGCGTTCAAAGGGTCCGAAAGATTGTTCAGAGCCCAAACAGACGCCCTTACCCAATAAACTAATCTGGCAAATACTTACTCTAAGTCATCTCCATTAACATCTAGCAGGACAACTGGAACACCCAATGTACGTAATCCGTCTTCGATTCGTTCTCTGTCTCCTACGACCAATACAGACAAACCATCCGGACTTATTCTAGATGATCCTGCACTATGGATGTCTGATAAAGTGATTTTTTGTAGCTCAATTGGTAACGTGGTGAAATAATTGTATGGCCTATCCCATGTCACTAATTGAATCATCTTACCTAAAATTTGCCCTGACCGCTCAAATCCAGAAGGATAACCTTGTAAAAGTCCTCCTTGCGCGGAAACGAGCTCATCTTCAGTGATTGGCCTCGCATGCGTAATATCATTAAACTCCCGCAAGACTTCGACTACCGATTCCTTAGTCACATCTGTCTGAACACTACCGCCGGCGACTAACATAGATTGGTCCCGATACCACGAAATAGAAGAATGGAATCCATAGCTATAGCCTTTATCTTGTCGAAGGTTTTGGTTTAACCGAGCGGAGAACTGTCCTCCAAAAATAAAGTTTAGTATTTGCAGGCTGAAATAATCTTCATGGTCTCTAGGAACCGTAACGTGCCCGGCTCGAATGACCGATTGTGCTGCACCTGGTTTATCAATCAAGAATATCGTCGATGGTCGCTCCGATCGGTTATAAACTTTCATGTAAGGAGTATCATTGAGCTTCACCTTATTATCCCAAGACTGAAAAATGCTTTCTGATAGAGCTATAACCTCTGGACAGGACACATCCCCAACAACTATGAGGTTAGCAATTTCTGGAGAATATTGAGACGCAAACTGTTCTAGTAAATCCTCTCTTTGAAAAGCTCGTACAGATTCTTCTGTACCGTGTGCCGGATGTCCATAGCCGGTGTCCTTACCGAATATAAGAGCGCTCATATTCTGTTCAGCTATGAAAGTTGGATCATCCTTTGCTCTCAGTAGATCCGTTAAATGCTCTTTTTTTACTCTTTCAAATTCGTTTTGCGGGAAAGTAGGAAATCTGAGAATGTCAGCAAGTAGGTCTAGAGCTATCGGCCAATGTTTTGTAAGAGTTTCCGTAGAAAATACGGTGCTCTCTCTTCTCGTTTCAGTATTCAGTCGGGCACCAATATACTCAAACGCCTCTGCGATTTGCTGGCTCGTCCTGCTTTGAGTTCCTTCCGACAACATTTGCGCTGTAAAACTCGCAAGCCCTGCACGATCCTGTGGATCCGAAATAGATCCTGAACCGAATACTACAGCAAAGGATACAACTGGCATCCCTGGCTTCTCGATTATTGTTAATCCTAGGCCATTTGATAGGATTTGTTTCTGTGGTTTAGGTGCCTCAAAATCCAACTTTCCTGTCGAATCCGGTTTGAGGGTCCTGTCTAGTTGAGAACTTTTCGGCTGTAAGACAGGTTCAGGTAATACCTTGAGTCTAACCTGCTTATCATTTAGGACCTCGTCATATACCCGCAAGATGTCTTCCCGGGTTACAGACAGGTATTCATCAATTTCCGTATTAATTAAATTAGGATCTTTCCCAAAAACATTATAGTAATTGAGAGCATCCGCTCTCCCTCCGAAACCACCTATCCGAGTGAGTTGACGGAAATGCTGTGATTCCAATCTGTTTTTTACACGTACTATCTCATCATCAGATGGGGGATCGGTCCACAATCTCTTCAATTCTTTATCTACGGCTGCTTCTAATTTACCTATATCTTCTGGATTAGATGGAGTAGCATCTATCACAAATTGTCCTGCTACTTCTGACGAGTGATATCTAATACCCACACTTTGCGCTATCTGCTGCTCGTAAACCAACGACCTGTGCAACCTAGAACTCAAACCATCAGAAAGAATATCACTTAACAACTCCAGAGCAGGATCATCCTTTGTGAAACTAGGAGGTGTTGCCCAAGCGATATACATTCGTGGAAGAGTAACATTATCGTTAATTTCTAATTCTATTCGACCTGGCAAACTAGATGTATATTGTCCAAATCTCTGGACTGCATTTCCTGGAGGTAAATCGCCAAAGTATTTTTCAACCATTTCTAGTGTTCGATCATAATCAATATCTCCAGCTATGGACAAACTCGCATTACTGGGATGATAAAAACGCCGGAAGAAATCTTTAACATCATCCAGACTAGCATCATCTAAATCTTCTTGGGAGCCAATAGTCATCCAATGATATGGGTGCGGCAAGGGAAATAAAGCACCTTGTATATTCCAGCTCGCCATACCGTATGGACGATTTTCGTAACTTTGACGGCGTTCATTCTTGACTACGTCTCTTTGTATATCAAAACGTTTTTGATCCAAAGCGTCGAGCAGAAATCCCATGCGATCTGATTCCAACCACAATGCTAATTCTAAGGCGTTACTCGGAACATCCTCCCAATAATTCGTCCTATCAGTAGTCGTCGAACCATTTAACGAAGCTCCAACTTTCTGCAAAGGGTCAAAATGACTTTCATTGTGGTTCTTTGATCCCTCAAACATGACATGTTCAAAAAGATGCGCAAATCCCGTTTTGCCAAGCTCTTCATCTTTTGATCCGACGTGATACCAAACATTTACTCCAACAACAGGAATCGCAGAATCCTTGTGAAGTATCACATCTAACCCGTTCGATAGGGTCATTTTCTTAAACTCAATAGATTGCATGGAGTACACCGTCAAATCCTTATCAACTTGAAAGATAATTCTAACATTCGTCAGGGCTTGATATAACAGGAGGACATCTCCAGATGAGATGTCCTCCTGTTATATCAAGGACGAAATAACGTCATAATGCCATTAAACAAACTGTGTAGACCTATCCGCTATNGGTCTTTCTGNCTGGTTAGAAGTAATTGTTTCAACATCCCACAATCTTGAAAACGTGAAAGCTCGAGGACAATGGCCATAGGCTTCCTCAACCGTGATAATCAATCCTTGCAGATGTTGAGATCTGTCATCAGGTTCATATAATGAAACTTCTACATCCAGATCTTCAAGTTCCGACTTACTTACGATAGAAGCTTTACCATTGACCCGTACAGTGTCATCGACTCCCGGAATTATAAACAACAAACCAATCGATGGGTTTCCGTCAACATTTTTGTAAGATTGGAATAACTTGTTCCCAGCGATATCAGGGAACAACAAATGACCACTGTCTAATATTTTAACAAAGCCTGGCTTGCCACCTTTTGGGGAAGCATCACAATTACCATCAGCGTCACTAGTAGCCATTACAGCAAAAGGCGACTGACGTATGAATCCTTGAACATAATCAGTCATATAGTCCTTGACTTTGGTAGCAGCTCTTTCTCCTGGTTCTCCAAATTCCTTGTTAAATTTGTTGGTTGTACCTGATCCTACTATGGTCATGGCGCACCCCCATTCGCGTAGAATATGAATCGCATTGTGACAAGCATTTTAATCTTTGATATACAACACTGCAACACAAATGAATACCCACGCACGAAAACAACTAATCTCCCTTTTGCGGCCCAAAGCTGTGGTAATATGAATGTTCAAAGGCGGAGTATCGATATTCCCATCAATACGGTACGCTAGAGTAATAATATAATTCGACACACGGAGGCGCCATAACCTATGAAACCGTTGGATGGTATAAGAGTTCTTGATCTAACTCGTGCACTGGCCGGACCGTTTTGCACATTGATGCTAGGAGACTACGGCGCTGACGTTATAAAAATAGAAATACCTGGGACAGGAGATGACACCCGCAAATGGGGGCCACCTTTCATTGGCGAAGAAAGTGCGTACTTCCTGTCAGTGAACAGAAATAAAAGAAGTATAACGCTCAATTTTAAAGATCCTAAAGCTGTAGAAATTTTCAAGGAATTAGCAAAAACATCCGACGTCATAGTCGAAAACTTTACACCAGATGTTATGTCGAGATTTGGAATAGGTTATGACGAAATAAAGGAAATAAACCCACAGATAGTATATTGCTCGATATCCGGATTTGGTAAGGATGGGCCTTATAGAGACAGACCTGCCTATGACCAAATCATGCAAGGTGTAGGCGGATTAATGAGTATTACAGGGACCCCGGAAGGTGAGCCCGAAAAAATCGGTATCGCTGTTACAGATATCGGGGCCGGTATGTGGGGAGCTTTCGCCGTCGTAACAGCCCTTCAACATCGTAATTCATCCCAAAAGGGTCAACATATTGACTTGGCAATGTTGGATGCCCAAGTTGCTTGGCTAACATATCAAGCTGGATACTATTTTGCTACAAACGAAGCTCCACAGCGATTAGGTAAAGCCCACCCGACACTAGTGCCATACCAAGCGTTTATGGGCAACGACGGTAAATATTTTAACGTAGCAGTTGGGTCAGACCGACTGTGGGAGAGGTTCTGCGGGGGAATTAAGCGCCCCGAACTACAAAACGACCCAGAATACGCAACCAATGGAGACAGGGTTCGTAATCGATCAACTATAGTCCCGATGCTTCAAGAACATTTTTTGTCAAGATCATCTACTGAATGGGTGGCAGACCTGCAAGCCGTCAATGTTCCTGCGGGGCCAATAAATGATCTTGTAGATGTTTTTACTGATCCACAAGTATTGCACCGAGAAATGTTATTAAGTATACCTCACCCCACTCTCGGAGAGGTGAAACAAACGGGACTACCAATAAAATTCTCGGATACCCCCGGAGGCATCGATAAACATCCTCCACTTCTAGGTGAACATAACTCCGAAATTTTACGTGAATTAGGATATTCAGAAAGTGACATAAACCAACTTGCAAATACTTCTGTGATTTAGTTTCGTAGAAAGCAAACGTAAAATCTCACCGTATACCTTCTGGGGACATAAACAGATGACGGATTGGAATCCTACACAATATTTACGATTTGGCAATGAACGTCTACGCCCAGCCATAGAATTAATCGATAGGATAAATATTGAATCACCTAAAACCATTTATGATTTAGGTTGTGGAACCGGATCTATAACAGCAATACTTAAAGAAAAATGGCCTAGAGCCACTGTGGCCGGTGTAGATGCATCTCCAAATATGCTGGAACAGGCATCGCAGGACTATCCAACACTAACATGGCAGTACGCTGATCTAAACTCATGGGAGCCTGAAATAGAACCCGATCTCATTTATTCCAATGCCGCTTTTCAATGGACACCACACCACCAAGTCCTATTACCTCGACTCTTAGAAACCATAAAAGACGGCGGTATATTCGCAATACAGTTACCTAAAAACTGGCGGGAGCCTAGTCACGCAAGCATTTGCGAAATCGCAAGAGAAACCCAATGGAAAGATAGATTGGAACCTCACATAATGGAAAATCCAGTCGCAGAACCATTAGATTATTACGATCTATTATCTCCATTTTGTAAATCCATAGATATGTGGGAAACCACGTACATGCAAGTATTAACAGGTGATTATCCGGTCCTAGAATGGACCAAAGGCACAGTACTCCCGCCATTACTTTCTCAATTAAGCTCGAGTGAGCAAAAAGATTTCATAGACAAGTACAAATCAACATTAGCTTCAAGTTACCCAAAAAGGAACGACGGAAATACCATATTTCCCTTCACCCGTATGTTCATCATAGCGTATAAATGATATGGGGCAATAAGACCTGTCATTAGTCTTCCTCACCAAGTAGACAAATTTAAGCACGATATTCCATCCCGTCGGTTATTAATGTCATATCCACAAGATACACACTATTGATTAATATATTCAACAAGTTTATTATTCCAGCCGTAACTTTCACTTATGGGAGGACAGATCCAATATGGATCTTGGATTAAAAGATAAAGTAGCAATAATCGGCGGCTCAAGTAGAGGTATCGGAAGAGCTATAGCCATAGCACTGGCAAAAGAAGGGGCTAGCGTTACAATCTGCGCCAGAAACGAACCCGCATTGAGAAACACTGAAATCGAATTGGCTCGAATAGCATCCCAACACCACGTACTAGCAATTCCTGCTGACTTATCAGTGGAGCGTGATATAAGGCGTGTCGTTAGGGACACATTCAATAGATTTGATCAAGTAGGAATACTAGTCTCTCACGTCGGCAGCGCCGAAATCGGGCCAAGTGTTGAATTTGAAGATGAAACGATTCTGAAAGCTTTTGAAGCGAATCTGCTCAGTTCAGTCCGATTAGCGCGAGAAGTAATCCCGCATATGAAACAGCAACACTGGGGAAGGATAATAAATTTGTTGTCTCCCGAATCATTACATGCAGTGAAAGAATCCGGGTTATCTCAATCAACCCAGATGGCAGTAATGGGTTATTTCAAGACGCTTGCTAATGAGTTAGGACCTTTTAACATCACCGTCAACAATATAATATCCGGAGATATTGATACAGAACAGTTTTCAGCTCGCCTTGAGAGCCAAGCATTTGAATCAGATACTGATCCCGAAACACTAGTAGAGGACATGATATCCAACATACCGGTAGGGCGAATCGGAAAACCAGAAGAAATTGGAGATTTAGTCGCTTTCATGGCTTCTGACAGATCCGGTTTTGTAACCGGAACAAGCGTAGTTGCCGATGGTGGAGCGTTTCAAGGTATAAAATAACCAGCAACTAATACCTAAATCTATTCAACGCATACCCGCAACTAATCCACCTATTTGATAGAGTATTAAAGTGTTAAATGCAGAGATAATTCGGTCAGCACAAGAATTCCTGCAACAGGAAACTATATCCGGCTGGCTAGTTCACGACTACTTATCTAGTAATCCGGTTTTCAGTAAGATAATCTCTCCCAACGGTCATGTAACTCGTCCGTGTATGTTGTTTATACCTCCTAGTGGATCTGCTCGCTTACTATGCCACCACGTAGACGCAGGAAAATTCTGTGCAACTAACGGAGAACTCCAGTCATCGGCCGAACTACAGGTCCATGTCTATTCTGATAGGACTAGTTTCATTCAGTTACTGCAGATTATGTTGTCCGGTTGCTCCACCGTAGCAATGGAATATTCCCCACTTAATCAATTGCCCCGTGTATCTCGTGTAGACGCTGGCACTATTGAATTAGTCCAAACATTCGGGCTAGAAGTAGAATCGTCAGAAAATTTGATGCAATATGCCACCCAGAGGTGGTCACCAGCTCAACTTCGAGGGCATATCTCAACAGCCCAGAAACTTGGGGACATTGTACTAGAAGCTTTCAACTTTATAGGCACCAGACTTCAGTCGAACAAATCAAATCGAAAAGAACCTGCTGAATTCGGCAGCCCAACTGAATTTGAAATCGCTGAATACATTAGGACGCGATTCAAAGAAGAGCATCTTGAATCTCCGGATGGGCCCATAGTTTCAATAAACAGCCACTGTTCTGATCCTCATTACGAACCATCTTTAAGATCTAGTAGCCCAATTAATATCGGCGACTGGGTGCTCATAGATCTATGGGCTCGTGATTCTACAGTTGTAGATAGTATTTATGCGGATATAACGTGGACTGCATATGTGGGTTATGAAGTTCCGGTAAAACATAAAGAAGTTTTTGACATCGTTATATCTGCGAGAGACGCTGCGCTGCAGTATCTAAAGGATTCCTTCCACGAAGGCAAAAGCATTCAAGGTTGGCAGGTAGATTCCGTGGCTCGCGATTATATATCCGAGCGCGGATATTCAGATTATTTTACCCATAGATTAGGTCATAGTATAAACACTACCGTCCACGGCGAAGCTGTTAATCTGGACAATTTTGAAACCCGAGACACTAGACATATTATTCCAGGGATCGGGTTTTCAATTGAGCCCGGTATATATCTACCAGAGTTCGGGGTTAGGTCAGAGATCGATGCATATATGTCCTCCCAAGGACCATACGCCACTTCACCTATACAAACCGATATATTTCTCATATCACCTGAGTGACCTTCCTGTTTACACCACATCCCCATTAATTGCTTTCTAATATCGTTACGGATACAATCCCCTCAAATTCGCAGAAAATCGACTAACGACAGCATCCCTATCTTCAGATTAACAATACTAAAATGCCTATTTTGAATTATCACGTTAAGAAAACAATCTAATAGGGGAGGCAATTATTATGGATTTCGGACTCTTCGACACATGGAATGCCGTATACGAGGGAGATAAAGTACCGTGGGACCCCGAATACTCGGGAGGCAAACTGTTACAAACAGAAGCCTACGAAGCTAACTTTGCCCAAATCGACGCTATAGAATCTGCCGGATGGGACTATGTATGGCTTGGCGGAGGTCACTTCTCAACCCAAGCCAGCATGGACCCGCAATGCCTTATGCTGGCGGGAATCCTAGCTGAACGCACCAAGAACATTAAAATCGGCACCTCAATTCATAGACCACTAATGAAATTACCGGGAGAAGAACTAAGATCTACCGCATTACCTCACGAACGGTACGCATTTGACAATCTTATGTTAGATGATCCATTTCAGATCGCCGAACAAGTCTCTATAGTAGATCAAGTCAGCGAAGGAAGATTTATCTACGGAGCTGGAGCCCGGTCTAGAGGGTCAGATGAACGCAGAGAATACTTTTTTGAATTTCTTGAAGTGATGAAACAACTTTGGTCAGAAGACCACTTTTCAGGATTTGAAGGTAAATATTATAACTATCCTGCATTCTATGAGCCATATTTGAGCATACCAAAACCGTACCAAAAACCATATCCTGCCATGCTACTGCCGGTAGATAGCCAGGAAAGCTTTGTACCCATGGGAACCCATGGATACAGAATAGCAATAGGAGCCGGTAGTTCTCCTCACAACTTGAGAGGACACTCCGTCCTAAGAGAAGATGTAAAAAGTTACAGAAAAGCATGGAAAGACGCTGGACACCCAGGGGACCCAACCACAGTTGTCAGAGTCCCCACCTTAGTCGCTGAAACACGAGCAGAAGCAACACGCCACACTGAAAAACTCATGGAACTAGCAAGAGCATATTACGCAGGGAGACAAGGTATCGGAAGCACAGATGCAGGAGCTGCTAGCCCTGATACTACAGAAGAAGTGAATCTCTTTGGAACACCTGAGGAAGTAATCGAAAAAATTCACATGTTCAGAGAGGCTTTTACCACAGATGAAATAATGTTCGAAATAAACTGGACATCATCGGTCCCACGAGAAGTATGCATGAATACAATTAAGTGCATTAGTGAAAAAGTGATCCCAGCCTTCAAGTAAATATGTATAACCGGCGATCGATGAATCAGAATTAACTGCATAGTCGATCGCCAGATATATAATGTAAGACTCCGATCATCGAGCCTACAGACGCTAGGGCTGACATTTGAGAATCGGTTTAATGAGAGGAAACATTGGTAAGATCTAATTGGATATCAGCCCACCCGCCCGCCTGCACATGCGTCCCTTGTGAGGAAAAGAAGCTAATACAACGTACAGAAAATCGTAAAATCGGACGAAACGAGAAATGCCCATGTGGAAGTGGAAGTAAATATAAAAGATGCCACGGAAAATGAACTAACGTATTAGGCCTAAGATAGAGATTCGTTTCTTTTCACCTCTCGCCACAGAGACTCCTTATATGCCAGATCCAACGCATTAAAATCGAGCCCCCTTTTCTCGGCTATATCTTCCATCGCGGTATATCGTGTACTAAATCGCTTGTTGGTATTTCTTAGAGCTTCTTCAGCATAAATACCATACCAACGAGACAAATTTACTATTGAAAACAAGATGTCCCCTATCTCATGGAGTTTCTCGGCATCTGTCACTGCTTCTTTAAATTCAGCTATCTCTTCAGCTATTTTGTCTAGGACATCGGAGACATCCTCCCAATCAAACCCCGCGCGAACTACTCTCTCCTGAATAAGCTGCGCAGCAGCTAAAGATGGCAATTCTTCGGGTATACCACCTAACATGGATTTTGACTCTGAGGATACCTGTCTCTCTTCAGCCTTAATCTTATCCCAATTCTTTTCGACCTCGTAAGAATCGGATACCTCAATATCAGAAAACACATGAGGATGTCTCCTAATCATCTTCTCGTTAATAGACTGGATTACATTAGACATCTTAAAAGTTCCCAACTCCTGACCGATATCGGAATGGAAAATGATCTGAACCAGTAAATCTCCAAGTTCTTCTACCAATGATGATGAGTCTTCACGATCAATCGCATCGATCACCTCATATGCTTCTTCAATCAAATTACGCTTCAAGGTTGAGTGAGTTTGTTCTCTATCCCATGGGCAACCACCAGGAGCACGGAGTTGCTTAACTATTTGAACCAAGAAATCAAAACTATCTATGTTACCATCTGGCAATTTATTATTTTCCATAGCCAAATTATATGGTCATAATAGTTGCCTAACAAGAAGAGACGATGCTAACGTACATTCATAATGTTCGACAAGAATATACAAATACCTAATATGTTAAACAGACTCATAGAAATATGCTTTGTAATATGCATACCGGCTACCATCGTCTGTACTGCTGTACTAACAGCTTTTAATGCTGACTCTG
Organism: Dehalococcoidia bacterium; assembly: GCA_002724585.1. Lineage (GTDB taxonomy): Bacteria > Chloroflexota > Dehalococcoidia > Lucifugimonadales > UBA3495 > UBA3495. The sequence goes on from PBPE01000033.1 coordinate 64,907, forward strand.
TATACACCAGAGGATTCGAAAAATACGGCATATCTCAGAAAACTGGTATATCTGACAGTGAATTGCTTAAAGTAACAAACGAGATTCAAAACTATTTTAATAGTAACAAAGAACTACTTGATACTAAAACGGTGATATACGGCGAAACCAAACCCCTATTTAACCAACGGGAAATACATCATATGAAAGACGTTAAATCGTTGGTAAGAGGAATATACTGGATACTCATCATATCAGCAGCATACATTTGTATAGTGAGTATCCTCAGATTAACCCCAACCACTATCACACTTAGCATAGCCAAATTGGTGCTCTACGGAAGCCTATCTACCATCGCGATAATATGTTTATTTGGACTATTAGCGCTACTAGAATTTGAGTCACTATTCCTGTTATTCCATAAAATAAGCTTTTCCAATGATCTCTGGATATTAGACCCTATGACAGATTATCTTATCATTATGTTCCCAACAGGGTTCTGGTTCGATGCCACGTTGCTGATAGCAACCACGACTATATGCATTGCCGGTATAACGGCATCGTTATCTGCAGGCGTGTTGATGTGCCGCCGCTGGATCACTATGGATAATAAAAACCAATTACCTAATGGCTAGGACCGCAGCATCCGCCGCCACAACATCCGCCGCCGCCCATAGGAGGCATAGGTGAGAAATCCAATCCATTGGAAGACCCTTTTGAAACAGCTGCAAATACGGAAAGAGACCTTTTAGCAGGTTGTTCGCAATTTGGGCAATCCGCACCAGTGGACTTCATCGACTGCAGTTTTTCAAAATTGTGTCCACATTCAGTACATTGATATTCGTAGAGCGGCATAGTAACTCCCATAATCTTCTATGTGATGGAATGTACCTTATCGATGTTGTTTACGTCAACAAATCATTAAACTAAACAACAGAATTTACACCAAAAATATGGCCATATATACCAAACGTAATTTCTTGACATGCATATTAGTTGAGTGTAAGACTAGCCAAGGTCAAGGATTAGATAGCTACAATTCTGGGAGGAAATATGGCAGACGTTAAGATAGAAGTACGTGCAAACGGACCATGCAGGGTAACAGGCCCTATAGACATCGTCGATCAAGATGGAAATGCATACACAATACCAGAGGGCCAGTGGGTTTCAATATGCCGATGTGGCGCTTCCGAAAACAAACCATTCTGTGACAGCGCACACCGTTCTATAGGCTTTGACGCACCCAGCGAAGCACACTAGGTATCGCTTAGATTTGTTTTTTCCAGAATGTGAGGCTATGTACTTATGTACAAGCCTCACAAGTTTTTACACATTAAGAGAACAAGAGTTCAATGAATACAGATAAATTTGTTCCAGCCGGAAAGTTTCTATTCGATCAATATCGCACTAACTCAGAAATGAGGGCGCTTCCCGAACAACTATCTCCCGCATCGATAGAAGAAGCCTATCTAATTCAGATTGAATACCTCAACATGCTTTCTCAACAATACGGCAGTCCCGCAGGACACAAATTGGCATACACAACACAAACGATGCAGGAACGGGCAGGGCTTACAGAACCATGCGCAGGACAAATATTACAGGATACAATATACAAATCTCCAGCCGTCTTACATAGTGCTGATTACGTAAAATTAGGAATAGAGTGTGAAATAGCTGTTATCCTAGGGAGTGATATCTCCCCTAATTCGATACCCCATACCATTAAATCAATTAGTGATTCGATTGAATGCATTATGCCCGCGTTTGAAATAGTAGACTTTCGAACACCTGACCTTCAAGGAATACAAAGGGCCCTCACCGCTATATCTACGAACATATCAAATGCAGGCATAGTATTAGGAGAAGCAACTTATCAATGGCATGACATAGATTTGCGTACGGTGCGTGGTGAAATGTTTATAAACGGTGAGTCAGTGGGATATGGGAAAGGTTCCGACATAATGGGCCACCCATTTGAGCCATTAGTATGGTTAGCCAACAAATTCTCCGCTGAGGAGCTAACGATACCGACAGGTTCAATAATCATAACCGGAAGTATCGTAACGCCAAAATACTTGTTAGAAGGCGATAATGCAACTATAACTATTACAGATCTTGGAGAGGCTCACCTCTCTGTCGATTGACTCTACCCCCGATAAATTTGCTTAACCAACTTAACCGACTTAATCCTGTTTTCTGCGAGCGTATCCGCTGCTTTTGATGTCGTGATTTCTTCTTTATTCGACACGTTAATGATATCGGTCATAATATCGTAGATTTTCTCAGTCTTCTCACGAGATCTCTCGGCGCTGTATGACGACCCTATCTCGCAAGACACATTGATAATTCCTCCCGCATTTATAACGTAATCAGGGGCGTATAGAATCTTCCTTTTATACAGATCTTCAGCTACGGCTTCACTTGCGAGTTGATTATTCGCTCCACCGGCTATAATCTCACAATTTAGATGTCTTATAGTCCCTGCATTGAGGATTCCTCCAAGCGCATTGGGAGAAAATATGTCGCAAGGTACTCCATAAATATCGTCTGTGGAGACCGTAGGTATTCCTAGTTTTTCGGCTTCATTTAGGGCAACTGGCGATATGTCAGTCGCAACGATGCGGGCGTTCTCTTTCAGTAATAATAGGGACGTATTGTATGCAACCTTTCCAAATCCCTGCATTGCAATCGTCTTACCTTCTAAAGAATCTGATCCCCAAGAAGCCCGAGCACAAGCCTTCATTCCCATATAGACACCTAATCCGGTCATAATCGAAGTATCGCCACTACCCCCCTGACTTAAAGGAAGCCCGACCACATGATCGGTTTCTTGGTTGATGTAAATAAGATCATCACTATTGGTTCCAACATCAGTGGTGGTCAAATAACGGCCGTGCAAAGTGTCTACAAAACGTCCAAATGATCGTAGAAAAGCCTCATTTTTTTTAGTTTGCGGATCAATTATTATGACTGCCTTACCACCCCCTAGAGAAATATCCGCAATGGAGGACTTGTAGGTCATCGCCCTGGATAAATTAAGCACATCATTCAAGGCTGATTCTTCAGAATCATAATTCCATATCCTAGTGCCCCCACAAGCAGGTCCTAAAGTCGTGTCATGGATAGCAATAAAGGCTTTAAGTCCAACTGCGTTATCTGAATATACTAGAAGTTCCTCATGCCCAGATTCGATTATCCTACTGAATAACTCCATTCGTAGCCCCTCCAATAAACCAAACAATTGATGCACTATCCAAATTATATAGTAACTATCATAACCAGACGCAGCCGAGTAGGTCTGAGACCGGTTTGACCTATCATCACACCATAGGAGTATAATTCGTGTGCCAATATCCAAAGGTCAGGACCGGATAATACGATAAACGGAGAAAAGGGGAATAATGCCACCTAAACAATATCAAAATCCACCATCACTGTTACTGGACCCCAAGTCACGATACTCAGCAAACATAAAAACTAACCACGGAGATATGACTTTACAGTTACTACCAGCAGAAGCACCTCGGACTGTTAACAATTTTGTGTTTTTGGCTAGAGACGAGTTCTACAATGGCGGGGTGTTTCACAGAGTCATAAAAGACTTTATGATTCAAGGGGGCTGTCCAAAAGGAGACGGAACCGGAGGGCCCGGCTACCGCTTTCCTGATGAAGAAGTTAAAAGACCTTATACAAAAGGCACTTTGGCTATGGCAAACGCGGGTCCAAATACCAATGGAAGCCAGTTCTTTATAGTACATGGGGCAAACGTAGGACTCCCACCGAACTACACTATATTTGGGCAACTTATATCAGGGGAAGATGTTCTTGACACTCTAGCCAACGTTCCCGTAACAGCCGGGGGCGGAGGGGAACAATCACGACCAACAGATACGCTCGAGATAATTAGCATAGAAATTGCCGAAGAACCGATAGCGAGTAACGAAGCCTAAAATTAGCTTCCACTACGTTCTCTAAGGGGTCAACGGAAGTTTTGGCCTCTTAGAGAATAAAAATAGAACTCCACCGACTACATTAAGAAATGCTAATATGAGGAACGCGTCAGTATAATCACCCTGTACATCTCTAAGATATCCAGCCAGTGGCGAGGAAATCAATAACAAGACATTCATAGGAACAGTCGATAACCCTAATATCTTCCCAAACGAAGATCGACCAAAATATTCCCCCCTAATAGCTACTGTCAGAGGGTTTCTGCCACCAAATCCTATTCCAAACAAAACTGCAAACAGGTAAACCGTTCGCAAACTATGCGCAAATGTGAGAACGACAACGCCTACGGCCTGAATAGTGGTAAAACAGAAAAGGACCACATTCTTTGGAGCTCTATCTCCGCTATATCCACCGACTATCTGAAATACCATGGCGACTGCAGTATACGCAGCAACTACCCAACCTGTCGTCTGGATATCGAACCCTCTATCTTTCAACAGCAAACCCAGGTGAGTCATAATTGCCAGTAGTACCATAGAGGTAAACCCGTGACCGAAAGCGATCAACCAAAAAGCTGATGTTTTAATGGCTTGAGAAGCAGTCCAATCCACTTGAATGTTGTCATATGCAACTGCAGAGTCTTCATCAGTCGAATATAACACCGGAGCCTCATCAGCAGACTCCCCATAATCTTGAGGTTTATTCCGAATAGCTTTTGAAATTGGAAAAGCAATTATTAAAACAAAAATAGCTAAGATCAAGGCTGTCCTATCCCAGCCTAGGCGATCATGATCTGGGTCCACTGCCCACGCAATTGCAGGGACAAGAATTAAAGCTCCAAGTCTGCTACCAAGACTTGCCCAACCAATGGCGGTAGATCGCCTTCGTATAAACCAATTATTGATACCTGTCATGAGTGGAAGCCAACTGCCTAGGCCCTGTCCTAATGCCATTACAACAAAAGCCACATAAAACATCCATAAATTCCGAACCTGCGAGAAAATAAGAAATCCGATACCTAAAAACACTAGGCCTATTAGAACCATTCGCCTTGTCCCAAGGCGGTCCGTCAGATAGCCCTCCACAGGACCCATTATTCCGCCTTCAATCCGTGTCAGCGTAAGAGCGAGTCCGAGTTGGGTACGGGTCCAACCAAAATGACTTTCAAGAGCTACAGACCAGACGGTCATAGCATGGTACAGAGGAACTGTGGCCACAGTCATGATAAAGCCCGTGAGGACTACAAGCCACCACCCATAGTAAACGCCACTAACCTTACTATGTATATTTTTGAAAGAAATAAACTCAGTCAACCTAACCTCTAGAGAACATATCCAACCAGACCTAATTTAAAGAGCCGGTTATACATTTGCATAACTTTAAAACATATATTTCAAAAATGATGACTGAACGATTCAACTTATATTCCGAGATGCGAGCCATAGATCGTAGATAACCTTCCTAGGAAGTCCAGTAGATAATACAACCTTGGCAACTGACTCCTTAGCCCTAAATCCCTGATTGCGCAGTGAATGCAATTCGAGTTTTATCTTTTCAATATCTATTGCAGCATTGCCTATTATGGATGTGCCTTCATTACGTAAAACCAAAACAAACTCCCCACGGGGTGAATCAAAATGACTAATCGCTGTTTCAATATCCCCAGTGAATATTTCCTCATGCATTTTTGTCATTTCTCTGCATACAGTGATCTTACAATTACCCAAAACAGACAAAATATCCGCCAATGCGTTTCGCAACCTGTGCGGAGATTCAAATAAAACTAGAGTGTGAGCTTCATCAGCCACAGCTTCTAGCTGATCGAAGCGATCCTTTTTTTTTCGTGGCAAGAATCCCATGAACCTAAACTGATCAGCGGGGAATCCAGCATAACTTAGAGCAGTAGTCACAGCAGACACACCCGGGATAACTACTACTTCATGATTATTTAATGAAGCTTGCAGGACTAAATCAGATCCCGGATCACTTATGCATGGCATGCCGGCATCTGTAACTAGTGCAACACTTCCCAATGATAGTTTTTCTAAGAGGCCTTCTCTACGCCCAATGTAATTATGAGCATGGTAACTAATCATAGGGACGTGAATATCCAGATGACTTAATAATTTTCTAGTAACCCTTGTGTCTTCGGCCGCAACAATATCTACATTTCGTAGAACTCTTACGGCTCTATAGGTCAAGTCTTCCAGATTACCAATAGGTGTTCCTATTATATAGAGAGTTCCCATACGTGGAGTATACATTAGTTACGACAATGTGAACCTGAGGTGATTTTTTGACCTCAATTTTTCGTTGAACTATCTAACTAGAACAAATTAAGAAAGATGTTGCCGTAACCAAAGCCACATTGTAAGCTTCTATTGGTCATCAAGAATTAAAAAGGCTAGTATCTACAGGAGCAATTATGGCAAACCTCAACGGCGGTCATTTATTTATAAGATGCCTTAAACAAGAAGGGATCAAAAAAGTTTTTACCATAGTCGGTGACACAATTCTCCCATTAGTAGATGCAGCTGAGGATGAAGGGATAGAATTTATAGATGTACGCCACGAAGGCGCTGCCATGTTTATGGCTGAAGGATATGCCCGCATAACCGGAGAACCTGCGGTAGCCATGTTTACTGGCGGACCAGGGTTTTCTAACGCTATATCTGGTTTACCAGCAGCCTATACATCTGAATCACCAGTCATATTCGTTGCTGGATCAGCTGCATTGCCAGAAAAAGGCATGACATCATTCCAGGAAATTGACCAGGTCGAGATGGCAGCACCAGTGACAAAAGGATCCTGGCTTATCCATGATCGTTCTAGAATTCCAGAATTTGTTGCGACTGCCTTCAGAACCGCTACATCGGGCCGTACAGGTCCAGTCCACCTAACATTCCCCATAGACATACAAGAGCAAATTATTAGTGAAGAGGAACTTCCAACTTTCTTACCTAATGAATACCGGAACTCAGGTAAGTCTCAGGGCGACAGCAGTCTAATTAAACAAGCAGCATCACTACTCTCCAATGCTACCAAACCGGTAATAATTGCTGGCAATGCAGCTAGATATTCTATAGAACCTGAGCAACTTGAAAAATTAGTTGAAGCAACAGGGGCCCCCATATTTACTGTGGAACAGAGCAGAGGATTGATAAACGACGAGCATCCCTTATGCTTCGGCTACGCAGACGGAGCATTAAATAAGGTTGCCCTCCGGTTTAGAGAGGCAGACGTAGTACTTCTTCTAGGAAAACGCTTAGATCATAGATATGGGTACGGTCAAACTTTTAATACTGACGCCAAACTTATCCAAGCAGACCCATCGGAAGCCGAGATTGGACGAAATAGAGGAGTTTCGGTTGGGTTGTTAGGACATTTAGGAGCGATAACAGATCAGATTACGGATGCAGTTAAAATCACAGGTAAATCAAAAGCAGATACCTGGATATCGGATTTAAGAAGAGATCAAGAAGACTGGCTACAAGAGCTAAAAAGCCACGCCACTGGGGCACAACCGCTCCATCCCCTGGACGTCTACACAAACACCGAGCATCTAATCGATGATGACACTTTCATAATCATGGATGGAGGAGATTATGTCCAATGGGGCAGATCTTATCTTCCAGCAAAGAAACCTGGGCATTTTCTGAGACTCGGTCCCCTAAGTCACCTAGGCGCAAGCATCCCCTACGCCATGGCAGCTAAAATAGCATCTCCAAATAGTAAAGTACTGACATTCATTGGAGACGGAGCATTTGGATTTTATTCTATGGAATTTGACACCTGCATTCGACATAACTTACCAATAACCGTAGTGATGGGTAACGATTCCAACTGGGGAATAGATAAAACATTCCAATTGGCCTACTATAATCGGGCCATAGGTACAGACTTACGGTTTGTCAGATATGACAAGCTGGTCGAAACACTTGGCGGATACGGAGAATATGTGGAGAAGTCGGAAGATGTATCGCCCGCGGTTCAACGAGCAATAGACTCAAGCCTTCCGTCGCTGGTAAATATAAGTGTCCGGCCGGGTGCAAGTCCATTAGCTGATGCGATGATAGCTAAAAGAACCGGGAAATAAGTTCCGCGCAACTGTCAATCATCCTGTATTGGAAAATACCCCATAGCTTTATTAACGTTAACATTGTATATATAAATAGCACGTTTTCGTAACTCAATGGCACGAATCCGTCATAGGTCGTATACCACATTCTTTATTGTTGATGTAAATGCTAAATTCGGTAGGCAATATGTATTGACAATTGCATTTGCAAGGTTTAAATTCTCACTTAAGCTTTAAAAAGAAACCTATTTTGGGGAGGAGCTAGTATGCTAAAAATCGGTCATGAGGTTATACGACCCGGCAAGCGATACGGCGAGCCCAATGTTTCTATTCCGATACCAGAGGAACTAGAAACCCAAGGCGACAACGCAGGTATCCCTACAAATCAACGCGAAGTTGACTGGTATGCCCGGGAATATCCGCTGGAGACCATGAATATCACGGAAAGGGCTTCACGCGACTGGGCTAACACTCTAAGAGATCAGCACGTAGAGATGCGTGAGATTCGAAAAGAGCACGATAAGCTAAACTCAAACCTTATTATGGCAACCCGCCAAACCGCCGAGTTAGAGCCGAGTGCTCAGCCAAGCGGTAAAGACATTACCGAGGCTATCAAGGATAAGGCGAGAGAACTGGGTTTCCTAGAAGTTGGTATCACGCAATACGATACTAGATATGAATACGCCAGTAAGCGCGGATTCAATAGATATCAGCATGCTATATGCTTGGCATATGAGCAAGATTTCGAGCCAACACAGACTATTCCTAGCGTCGACGCTGAGATAGTACACTCCAGCACCTATAGAACTCAGGCCGCTGCAGCTCTTGAGCTAGCGAACCTGATACACAGTGAGGGTTATCACGCGCAGGTAATTCATTCCAGTGATGCTACTGGGCCAATAATCGCCATGCACGTTGCCGCTGGACTCGGCCAGATGGGAGCATGTGGTTATCTCCTAACTCCTCACGCTGGAAACCGACAAAGGCTACTAATGATAACTACTGACGCTAACGTCACCTATGACGAGCCAGTAGACTACGGTATCCATGCATTCTGTCAGGTCTGCCAGGTCTGCGTAAACCGTTGCCCAGGTCGCGCACTCATGCGAGACAAGATCTGGTGGCGTGGTATCGAAAAGAACAAGCTTTACTTCAAGCGCTGCCGACCAGTAATGGCTCGATACCTCGGTTGCGGTATCTGCATGAAGGTCTGCCCGGTACAGAAATATGGTCTAAAGAACGTAATGGAACATTATGCTGCTACTGGCCAAGTACTTGGTAAAGGTACCCATGACCTAGAAGGTTATGAACTAGAAGGTAAGGGTTACTTCGGACCAGGCGAACTTCCCCAGTTCGAAAGTGACTTCTTCAGCTCAATGCCTCACGGCGACGCCAGTGAGTGGGCATTCGATCAGTTCAAGGAGAAAGCCAAGGCCGCTGGTGGAGAGATCACCGACGAAATTATGGAAGATTTCAAAGCACAGATGGAAAGGGCTCTCGCTCTTAGCACTGATAACGTAGCAATGATGGATCAAGACAGCGATTACATCTAAACTACAAGCGCACTAAGACCAAATAAAAAGACCTCGGTCGTAAACGACCGAGGTCTTTTTATTTGGTCAATCGTAATCCAGGTTAAATACAACAGACTTTATAGACGTTATAATTGCAGATTATTTCCTCCGCCTTCAAATGCAGGGATACCAGCCTTAGCAGGTTGATCTTTTTTAAGACCGTCTGACAACCTAGATATTTCAGACTTATAATTATCTGAATCGCCCTCCTGCCCTTGTAAATCGAAAACAATATGTTCTGCTTTCAGATTGCGCGCAGCCCTGGAACTAGGTTTATCTAGTGAGCCATCTGGATCTACCAGATATACTAACCATTCATCTCGTAATGTCTGCAAATCCTTAGCCTGGGTCAAATCCGTCCTGACAATTTCATTTTCAAAACTTGCTTGTGAACACACGACAATTAACTTATCGTAATGCCTAACCCACCTCTCAATCTCTTCCTCCTCAGATGTACTTCTTCTATCTACAAGAGCATTGCCGCGAAAATTCTCCGCAAATACCCAAACCCTAACTCCTTGAGATCTAAGATCATCTCTCATTTTTTCAGCAAAAGGCACATCAGACTCGGTACAGGAAATATAATACTCAGAATTCACACCATCGGATCGAGTTATAGAGTTCTGGTACTCCAATACACCTGAAGGCAACCCGATTCCTTGAAGAAATTCAGACGGGAGATTACCAGCAGACCGAAAGAATGTATCCATCCCAACCGTACTAGGAGCATCATGGCGGATTAAGTTCAATCCTAAAGCTTCACTCATATCACAATTTTGAAAAACTGTGTAACCAATAATGCAACCTGCAAAATTAGTACCCGTAGTGGGAACGTCATTCAAAACCGCCTCATACAGGTCCGCTCCATCCATGATGGCGCCAGTCAGATTAGCTCGTTTTAAATCTGCTCCATTTAAATTAGTACCTGACAAGTTAGCATTCGTTAGATTAGCACCCGTAAAGTTCACACGCGAGAAATTTGCCCCTGATAAATTTGCACCCTCAAGATTTGCGTCCGAAAATATGGCTTGGTCAGCGTCAGCCCCTTCCAGAATCGCTCCTCTCAAATCTGCTCCCCGTAAATTTGCGCTGTTTAATAGGGTCCTGCTTAAATCTGCCTCCCGCAAGTCACTACGATAAAGATGAGCAGGATTCAAATAACTACCAGCTAAATTTGCTCTCCTCATCATCGCTCCCATAAAGTCCCCATCTCGCATATCTGCGCCACGAAGATCTACCATAGGAATCCGAACATGGCTCATGAAGCACTGGTACAGGTCTAATATCTCACCAGGATGATCCTCACGCCATTTAGCAACAGCATCTCTCCCTTGCTTAACAGTTTGAACTAGTTCCATATCTGCCATTGTGGTAACTCCAAATTTTTAGAGGTTAATATTATCAACAAAGTATGCCGAATTTTAGCATAGGTACTACCAAAGATGTACATGCATTTTCAAATACATGTAATATTCGCAGTACTTAAGAATAGGATTGCCCATGATTAAGGGGTACCTTATAATTCTCCCCGGGGAAAGAACTTATATGTTATTAGCAATGGACATAGGAAACACCGTAGTTACAATGGGCGTCTTTGAAGATTCCAAGTTGGTTACAACCCTCAGAGTAGCAACGGATACACGTAGGCTCGCAGACGAATATGGGGTTATGGTGACTAATGCCCTTATACTGAAAGGCGTTGCACCAACAGACATTGATTCCATATGCATGTGCAGCGTTGTCCCTCCATTAACAGTAGTGTTCACTGAAGTTTGTAACACTTTATTCGAAGTATCGCCGCTGATCGTATCAGCAGGCGTCCGTACGGGATTGCCCATTTTATACGACAATCCTCGTGACGTAGGCGCAGATAGAATTGCGGATGCTGTTGCTGCTATTGATCTTTACGGCGCACCGCTTATAGTTGTAGATTTAGGCACTGCTACTGTTTTCGATGCCATATCAAAGAACAGAGAGTACCTTGGAGGAGCAATCGCACCAGGTATTAACTTAGCCGCTGATTCTTTATTCTACAATACATCACAACTACGAAGAGTGGAATTAATTGCTCCAGGCTCAGCCATCGGAAAAAGCACTACAACAGCATTACAGTCCGGATTGGTGCTAGGTTATACTGGTTTAATAACCACTATGGTAGAACGTTTTAAATCAGAGGTTGGACAAGACGCCCAGGTTATAGGAACAGGTGGGCTAATAAATGTCATAGCGCAACATACCTCAATATTTAACGAGATAAATAGAGACTTAACCCTTTTGGGACTAAAAGCTATATATAATCTCAATCAATAATAAGTTAGATCAGTGAATAACCATGAGCGGACCACTCTTAAATAAACATATAGTACTAGGTGTGACAGGTAGCATAGCTAGCTACAAGGCAGTGGACCTAGCCAGCAAACTTACTCAGGCTGGCGCTTTGGTGGACACAATATTGACTTACGGGGCCACGCAATTCGTTACACCATTAGCATTTCGGAGCATTACCCATAGAGATGTGATCACAGATCTATACGATTTAGACTCTGAGTTCAGCAATGAGCACGTCGCGCTAGCTCGCCAAGCCGACATAATAACTATAGTTCCCGCAACCGTAAATTGCATCGCCAAGCTAGCATGGGGAATGGCGGATGATCCACTAACTACCACCGTAGTTGCCACTGAAGCACCTCTTCTAATTGCACCTGCCATGGATGGGAACATGTATAGCCATCCTGCAACTCAGGATAATTTGACAACTCTTAAGAGTAGAGGAGTAGTGATAATCGGCCCGGATCAGGGGCACCTGGCTTCAGGCCTAACAGGAAGAGGTCGCCTTGTGGAACCTTCAGTCCTTGTAGGTCACATATCAGCGACTCTAGGTAAGAATGGCGATTTATCAGGCAANAAAATTGTGATAAGTGCCGGAGGAACTCAAGAACCCATTGACCCNGTCAGGGTCATAACGAATAACTCTTCAGGAAAGATGGGATATGCAATTGCCGAAGCAGCTAGAGATCGAGGGGCAGAAGTCGTGTTGATCAGTGCTCCAACAACACTANCACCTCCCGCCTCTATTACGGTAAAGAACGTTACTACAGCGGCAGAGATGTGTGATCTGGTGTTATCAGAAGTGTCTGATAGTGACGTACTNATAATGTCAGCCGCAGTCGCGGACTATACGCCTACAACATCCGCGGCCCAAAAAATCAAGAAATCCGATTCTGGACTGACAATAGATCTAACCAAAACTATCGATATATTGGAAAAAGCTCAGGGGAATTTCGTAAAGGTAGGATTTTCTGCTGAAAGTGAAAACCTTGTTCCTAACGCTAAAGAAAAGATTGGCAGGAAATCACTAGATCTAATAGTCGCAAACGATATCACTGACCCAGACAGCGGTTTTGGGAAAGATACCAATAAAGTTGTAATAATAGACAAACAACTTCAATCGGAAAGTCTTCCAGTTCTAAGTAAATACGAAGTCGGAAACGAAATCTTGGATAGAGCCTTACAAGTTCTAGAGAGCAAGTAGCCTATCGGGCGACAAGCCACCCTGAAGAACTACTCATCATTTGGATCTACTCCTAGAGACACCTTTCCAATAAATTCTATAGCTTGCATACTAGCAAAAGGCTGCATGAGAGGNCCTGCTCTAACATCTCTATACAAACGAGACAAAACATTACTATCAAGAAATCCTGAACCACCAGACATAGTTATACACCGATCAACTATCTGATTAGCNGTTTCATTAACAAACTTTTTTGTGCAGGCAGCATTTTTTACAACTACAAATGGATCCATACTTGGTACAGACTCTGAGCTATTAGGCCTATTGTTAGCTAAATAGAATTGGTCAAATGATGTGGCCCCTCGACTTAACATCGCTCTAGCAGCAGCAATACCAATCTCATTCTCAGCAGCCAGAGACTGTACTAGAGGTTGTCGCTGCCTATCCCTGGATATAATGGATTCTATAACAATGGAATGTGCTTTTTCGGCTATACCCAAAAACACTGAAGAAAGTCCTAAAGTAGCTCCCCCTGACGTAGCCAAAAACCCNGCGTTAAACTTTCCATACTCCCCCAAGTCATCGAATTCGTTATCCCTTATNAAATAATCAGAGAATATGACATCATGGCTGCCTGAACCNCGCATCCCCATCCCATTCCAATTGTCGAGAATTTCTACTCCTTCCCTGTCAACAGGCACTATAGCAGACCCCATTCTATCTTCACCGTTTTCATTTTGATATCTAGCTCTAACAGCAAGATAGTCAGCTGATGGAGAACCCGTCGCAAAGGTCTTAGAACCGTTTAAAATCCAACCACCTTCAACTTTCTCAGCCGAACTCCTAGATGTCCTAATATCAGCGCCCGGTTCCGAATTAGCCACAGATATGATTGCATTTCCTGAACCAATCTGTCTCAGCATTTCTTCACAACGGATTTGCTTAGANCTGTCTCCATTAGCAAGAGATCTTTCNAGGAGCCGGGATATATTCAATGTGCGAAACAAATGCATGTTAAATGCTAGTGAAGTTGAACCATCACCTCTTCCTAATCTATTCATCGCTACCATACAATCATGTGCAGAAGTTACACCAAGGCCTCCATATTCGACCGGAATAGCCGATGCCGCAAATCCGCTTTTTCTAATACTATCAATATTTTCGTAAACGAAAGTTTTCTCCTGATCANGNTTAGAAGACCTTTCGAAAAAATCTGATGCATGCATTTCCGCAAGCTCAACCATCTTCTTACCAGGTTCAGTGTTNGGTTCTATTTGAAAATCCATACTAACGTTCTCCTATGAGAAATTAACCTGATATTGCTTCTTTGAATCTCCGTATGGCTTCTATATGNTCATCTGGACCTTGCAANCCCGCCTTCATNGTATTAACTGATAAGTGCGTGGCCCCCGATTCGTCCCATGCAGCGGCAAGCCTATTCCATTCATCNTCATCACCAGTCCCATAATTAATACGACCTTCTANACCAACNGATTCAGGGGACCTCCCGAAGGATTTGACTAATTCTTTCATGTGGACGATTTTTTCCTGCCCTTCAGAATCCGGTTGAAATTGTGGAAACCAACCATCTCCTGATCTGGCCAACCTACGAACTACTTGCGGAGCTCCTCCACCAAACCACAAAGGTATTGGCCTTTGTACAGGAAGGGGATTTATCCCAGCATGGGTAATTTTGTGATATTTGCCTTCATAGTTAACTACATCTTGAGTCCAAAACATTCTTAATAACTCTATTTGCTCAGCAGAACGNCNCCCCCTATTACCAAAGTCTTCACCCAGGGCTTCATATTCAACATCATTCCATCCAATACCTATACCCAAGCGCAACCTGCCACCTGTTAAAACATCTACTGCTGCTGCCTGTTTAGCAACTAGGGCTGTTTGACGCTGAGGTAATATCAAAATACCAGTGGTCATTTGGATTGTTTCGGTGACNCCGGCCAAATAACCGAATAATACGAAAGGTTCATGAAACATGTCTNTATGCTGATATGGCCGGTCCCACTGGTCTCGTTTACTAGCNTCAGCTCCTAATATGTGATCAAAGACCAGTAAATGCTCATATCCCATTTCCTCGGCAGCCTGTGCAAAGTCNCTCACNGCCAATGGNTCGGCTCCTATTTCCGTCTGTGGAAATATAGCTCCAGTTTGCATATCACCCCTCCAATAATTAAATACGTTTAACTTGGAAATCGTGTTTCGNACAGTATCTTGNCTGGGGGCTTCTCAGTCAACCGTGCAGACCATACAATATGCATGCGTATACAATAAAAACGCGTACATAGAGAAACACAATCACCCTAAAGGAGATATCACACCATGAGAACTAACACTACGAAAAAAAGTTTAGCCGAAGGAAAGGTAGTATTTGGCGCAATTATATCAAGATATTCTCCTGATCAAGTGGAATTATTCGGTGCGATTGGCTTTGATTTTGTAATGATTGATTGTGAGCATGGCCCAATGAATCTAGACCAGGTAGAACATATGGTTCGAGCGGCAGAGTCTTTCAATATTACTCCTATTGCCAGAATCCCGAATCACGAAGAATCTACTATACTTAGATACCTAGACAGAGGTTTACAAGGAATAATCGTGCCTCATATCAATACCCCTTCGGATGCTTCAGAAGTTGCTAGAGCTGCCAGATACTACCCCGAAGGAAATCGTGGCATGGCCGGAAGCGGTAGAGCACACGATTACGGTATCGGAACTACTCCCGTTGAATCCACAAAATGGGTCAATTCACAATTACTAGTAATACCTATGATTGAAGAAGTAGAAGCCGTATCCAACCTTGACCAGATACTCACCGTTGAAGGGCCTGATGTTTATCACGTGGCAGCTTCAGACTTAGGCCAGAGCTTGGGAAATCCCGGAAGAGATGAAGTAAGAAAAGTTATGGCCAGTGTAATACCAAAAATACGTGCGGCTGGGGTAAACGTAGGAGTCGGCGGCAATTCACCATCTGACGCGGCAGGCGTCGCTGAATTCATAAAATTAGGGGCAAATTTTGTGACAGTATCTGCAACAGGATTACTAAGACTAGGCGCTGAAGATTTCCAAAAAAGAGTCTCGTCAGAACTAAATAAGTAATTTTGTCATGATTCTTCGTGGTCTATCCGATACGGATCTACGAATCTGACATTCCAAGTATCTTCATACGATGGATTGGTAAATTTTATCCTTCGGTGTGTTGGAGTTTTATCACTGTTCGTACGAACAATATCAAGGTCTTTATGTGACTCATCCTGAGAAACCCCAACCATAGAAATCATAGAATTGACTACATTTATTGCTTCATGAGACTGATCTCTTTTGATAGTGATCAATATATCAACATCTTCTTGTGACATCGGAAAATCAAGGTTATCAATACTGAGATGTAAAATAGAGCATAACTTCTTAACATTAACTAGTCTGGGCTGGGTAACACCTCGTTCCCAGGCAGATACTTGATGCACGGTTACTTTCATAATAGTTGCCAACTGCAACTGCGTCAGACCTTTCTTGATTCGGGATTCTCGTATCGAAGGCATATTTTTCTCAAACCATTCTTATATTCATCAATATAACCTTGTTTATAATCCCTAAATGCCAATATATCAAGCCGAAGTTCGACTACTTAGAATACGCCAAGATTTCTCTATAACTTTGCTAACCTTTTGGTATAATACCGGGCCAGAACACACCAGTATTATTCAAGATATGAGAGGTGAAGTCATGAAATACGATGTTATAGTCGTCGGAGGAGGAGCCGCAGGCTCAGTTCTAGCTAGTAGATTGGCCGAAGACCCAGACACGTCGGTATTGTTATTAGAAGCAGGCTATGACTACCCTGAATTTGATACTTTACCAGACGAAGTAAAGTACGGTCATACCAGATATGCTGAGTCGCCAGATTCAGATCATAACTGGGCTCTCCGCGGCACAATAACTGAAGAACAAGGAGAGATCCATGTCGCTCAGGGCAAGGTCATTGGTGGGGGCTCATCCATTAACGGTCAAGCCATGCAGAGAGGTTTACCAGATGATTTTGAATCATGGGCATCGTTAGGCAATGATGAATGGTCTTACACAAAGGTATTACCATTTTTCCGGAAAATGGAGAATGATTCAGATATCAGAGACGATTTCCACGGTACTGACGGACCTATGCCAGTAAGACGTCGACAGTCCGGACCAGTACCAGACATACAGAAAGCATTTCACAGTGCTATAACCTCAGCAGGGTATCCCAGTGTAGAAGATACGAATGGCGCGAATCCGTCCGGTATCGGGGTATCGCCAACAAATAATCTCGACGGAGTCAGGGTCAGCACTGCTCTCGCATATCTAAATCCTATGAGGCATTGTCTTAACCTGACTGTACGAGGTCAAGTGCATGTCAGAAAAGTACTATTCGAAGGTAAGAAAGCTATTGGCGTTGAAGCAGAGAGTGGTGGAGAAATATTCACTGTGAGTGCAGATCGTGTCGTCCTAAGTTCAGGTGCGATCAGATCTCCACAATTGCTTCTGTTGTCTGGAATTGGACCCAAAGAGCAGTTAGATCAATTTGGAATAGCCCAAATCCAGGAATCTCCTGGGGTAGGACTAAATCTAATGAATCATCTAAGCGCACAAATTACTTTTAAAGTCAAAGACGGAATTGTCCTAGAAACTGATGAAGACGCAGCTCACTTCGGCCTCCATTACACCTCATCTGGTTCAGAAGAAAAGAACGATATGGTGCTTAGAACAACAACCGTTATTGATGAAAGAGAAGAACGAGTAGCCGGTGTACGAACAAAATACTTGACCGGTGACGTTCCAGCCGACAGGGCTGCAAGAATATCATGCACACTCGGTCTCCCTGACGGAACAGGTTACGTAAAACTAGCATCCGAAGAAGCTAATGTACAACCATCTTTCAACTATTGTTATTTACAACATCCGAACGATATCCGCCGAGTAAGGGAAGGTATCCGCTTTGGAGTCAAAGTCCTAGAATCAGACGCATATCAAAACGTTCTAGATCATCGAATACAGCCAACTGACGAAATTTTAAACGACGACGATGCCCTGGATTTATGGATCAGACAAACCGTCGGTACAGCTAGACACGTATCCGGAACCTGTAAAATGGGACCTGATTCTGACCCAATGGCTGTAGTGGATCAATATTGCCAAGTCAAAGGCGTACAAGGTTTGTTCATTGCCGACGCGTCGATAATACCCCGGATACCACGTTCAGGAGGAATTCATCCTACGGTAATAATGATTGGGGAACGTGTCGTAGAGTGGATAGCTCGCAAATAAATCTCCATCACAAATAGCCAAAGCCTCCTGAAAAATTCAGGAGGCTTTGGCTATTTAATCAACAGACACCGAGATTACATTATGACCATATATGAACAAGGTACTTTTGTTGGCCGAGCATGGAACCCAAGGGTAAACGGACCAAGCATAGTGACTATCCGTAAAGATATGATCTGGGACATCACTTCTAGAGATGTCCCCACAATGGCTAGATTGCTGCAACTTGATAATCCCAATCATTATGCAAAAACATTTCCTGGTCAAATCTTAAGCAGCTTAACTGATATTGAAAGCACAATTCAAAACCCTGGACAATACAATGAAGATGGAGAAATATATTTATTAGCTCCTTGTGACCTTCAAGTGATTAAAGCATGCGGGGTTACTTTCGCAAGCTCAATGGTAGAACGAGTAATAGAAGAGAAGGCTGCCGGCGATCCTAAAAAAGCCGAGACTATCAGGATGGAAATTGGCGATCTAATCGGACATAACTTAAAAAACGTTACACCTGGGTCGTCACAAGCTCTTGAAATCAAGCAAATACTGATAAATGAAGGCATATGGTCGCAATACCTAGAGGTAGGCATAGGAGTTGACGCAGAAGTTTTTACAAAATGCCCCGTGCTTGCGGCTGTAGGACATGGAGCAGACATAGGCATACTGCCGACCTCCACCTGGAACAATCCGGAACCTGAAATCGTCCTAGCCGTAAATAGTCGAGGGATCATAGTGGGAGCTACACTAGGAAATGATGTAAATTTACGTGATATTGAAGGCAGGTCAGCGCTCCTATTAGGAAAGTCTAAAGACAATAATGCCTCATGCTCTATTGGTCCATTTATACGGTTATTTGATGATGAATATGGAATTGAGCAGGTTAATACTGCCGAGTTGACATTAAAGGTTGAAGGATACGAAGGGTATGTTCTGAATGGAACGAGTTCTATGAGAGAAATCAGCCGTGATCCAATAGACTTAGTCAGACAAACATTTGGGAGTAACCACCAATATCCAGACGGATTTATGCTATTTCTGGGAACACTATTCGCTCCCATTGAAGATCGGGATATACCCGGCGAAGGGTTCACTCACAAACTAGGAGACAAGGTAGTCATTGCAGAACCTCAACTAGGATCTCTCATAAACACGGTCAGATTAACTACAGAATGTACCCCTTGGGAATTTGGCATTTCTGCATTGATGGATAATCTGTCACGCAGACAGCTACTATAGATACAAACCACAACGAATACATCCGCATAGACACATTAGATGAAGTGTAATCTTTCGATTCCGCCTATCCAAATAACAACGTAAAGTCAGAGAACAACACATTTGGAAATGGGAGTTGTATTAGCGAGAGGAAGCGCTTATGAAATTTATGTTGATGGGTATTCCTGACATAGGTGCAACCCTATTACTCATAGCAATGGGAATTAAGATCCTTATGAAATAACATATATAGAAATAAAGAATCCTAGCAAAATATTTTGCTAGGATTCTTTATTTCTATACCATTACTACGACTCTAGTTAAGCCATTCCAGTACAGTTCTCGGGAGACGGCTCATCCTGAGCCCCAAATTAGATAGAGACCTCTCAAAGAACCATGCTAATCCAGAATGTATATCATCATTAAACAACTCTAACCATCGCGGCTCTAAATGACCAGGCCCAAAATAGGCACCTAGAATTGATCCAGAAGTTGCCCCAAAGCTATCAGTATCAGCTCCTTGACTAACTTGAATACATATTCCGTCACCTACATCCTCGGCAAAATTCAAAGTGTTGATCAACATTCCTATTTCTTGATATATGCGGCAATGACCATATTCACCGAATTTATTGTTGATTTTAGAATACGCCTCTTCCCAATTACCGGACTCCTTAACGTCTTTCAATGAAGCCGATACACGTTCATAGAAACGACTCTTCCTTGGAACAAATTTTAAGGCCGTTTCGACTATCCCCATACGATCATTCATAACCTGTGCACAAGCTATAACCGCCGCAATAAACATTGTCCCATAAATCCCTGTGCCTTTATGAGTAAAACTAGCATCTTTCCACGCCAAACTTGCTGCCATTTCAGGATTTCCGGGGCACGCGTATCCGTACGCATCTGCTCGTATCGCTGCACCGCAAAGTTCCGCTCCCGGATTCATGATGTCATTGAAAACATTTAAGAAACTCTCCGATTCGTCTGGAACTAAGACGCCGCTCAGACCTACCCCACCTTTGTCAGAAAAATAATCTCTGTGCTGAACATCGAACGACTCTGCTCCTGATTGTAATAACAGCGTTCGTTCAGGTCCAAATGTTGTATTAATAGGCAGGTGATGTAGCCAAAGTTCTTTCATATTTGAATGCGTAAAATTAGGGCCAAATCTTTCCAGAATAAGCATACCCATAATGGTATAGTTAATATCGTCATCCGGTGCCACATAACGGATGTACTCCCTTGCCGTCTCAGGAAACGACCGATGCACTCTGGGAAGCACAGTTTCAATTTGCTTAGATACATATTGAGTCAAAGGCCATTCACCTATTTTCTGCAACCCCTCCCTGATCTCGTGGCCTGTAAAGCGTGCTTCTAATGGCTTGCCTAAAACACATCCGCAGACTGACCCAAGGAAAGCTGCTTCCACCCGTCTTGTGCTATCGTCTATGTCAACATCTGCTATTTGCCCCACAGGTCTATCTGGATCCGCCTCTGACCAGATATCATTAAGATCACTCGGCTCTATGTAAGACCAATCGGGCCTAACCTTTAAAGAAGCAAGTCCCTCGGCAAATTCTATCAACCTATCATAACTATCTGGAAGGGCATCCAATTCTTTATCTAGGCCTTCCGTAACATACCCTTGTTCACCTTTATTCAATATAACAGCGTGAAGTCGCTCTCGAAGCGTAGCTATTTTTATAAACATAAATTGCTTCTCCCTGTAACCAGTAATATCATAGAGGCTTTTGGCCTAAATGCAGATACAATAACCTATGCATTAGATACACCGATACCCTATCATACACTGAACATTGTCCTACATTGTGATTTCTATTATCAATATATGATAATGAGTTCCTTATTCCGTAGATCAATATTGATTTGTGAGATATAAGGTTAAATCGAAATATCAGGAAAGGTCTCACAAAAATCTATGGATGAACAGGAAAGGACAAAGGCCAAGAGGAATTATGGCTGGGTAATTCTTGCCCTATCTTTTGGAAACCTAATCGTAGAAGGTGGCGTAAAAAACTGCCAACCTGTATTCCTCCCCGCATTGAGACAAGGATTTGGGGGAAGCGCCGCTGTAACAGCGGCGATATTCTCAGCAGCTGGACTTTTCGGTGGATTCGCAGCCCCCATGCTGGGAAAGATTCTGGATATTATAGGCCCCAAATATATGTTTCCACTAGCAGGTATAGTTATTCTTGTCGGATGGTGGGCCAGCAGCATGGTAAGCCATATGTGGCAATTATTTATATTTTATAGTCTCATTTCTGCTTTAGGTCACACCACTATCGGATCATTCTCCGTTACAGCCGTGTTAGCCCCTTGGTTCCCTCAATCAAAGGGAGTGATGCTGGGAATCGCTGATTCTGGTAATCCCACAGGCCAGGCTATTATTACACCTCTTGCGCAACTTGCCGTAACAAATTATGGATGGCGAGCAGGTTTTCGAATATTTGGCGTAGTATTTTTCCTTATAGCCGCGCCATTAAATTTCTTACTTCAAAGACGTCCTCCAAATACAGATCTCACATTATCCGAATCTGAAAATATTCCTGAAACTAATACTAGGGAAGCTAATCCACAGTCATCAATCGATAACAGCCACCAGTACGGGAATACATCGAATAATGTGTACCGATTTAATGCACTAAAAGAGCCAGCAGTATGGATGCTATTGATGTCACGTGCAACATCATCAATCTCCAACCAAATGACAAACTTACACATAATCGCGTTTTTTGTTCTAGCAGGGTATGGTGAAATGCAGTCAGCTGCAGCTATCGGTGTCGCCGGATTGTTCGGTATAGGAGCAAGACCTGCCTTCGGAATACTTTCTGATAAGGTTGGCAGGGAAGTGGTTTTTTCTATTGCTATGGGTCTCACATTCGTAGCGATACTGGTTGTCATACTATTTACTGAAGGGGCTAATTTATGGGCCTTAATCATATTTGTAGCTCTAACAGGTCTAAGTGACGGTCTAAGCGGATTGCTGCTCGGTGCTAAAGCAGCAGATATTTATCCATCGAATGTATTAGGTTCTGTTATGGGTGTAGTAGATGTAGGGAGAAGTATTGGTATCGCAGTAGGAGGAGTATTAACAGGATTGCTATTTGATATCAACGGAGACTATACCATTGCCTATTGGATTGCAGCAGTACTAGTACTACTCTCCACGGTATCTGTATGGACCGTTATATTTGTTGAGCGAGATTCAAGACCTTAGAAATAATATAAATTGAGACTTTAAAACCATTGCGTTACTTCTGCGTAACTCGTACGCCCTTTATCTACCGCATCTTCCGGTTCTCCAATAGTGAGGACGCCAACCATCTTCAATTTCTGCTTTATACCAAACACCCTATCCATATTAGTTAGTTTGGCCACTTTGCCAGTAGACCAACCTGCGGAAAGCCCCATTGAAGTAGCAACTAGCTGCATATTCTGTATTGCACAACAGACGGCACCATAATTCTCCTCGGTAATCTCTTCACTGTCATCAACTAGACTATAGACAAATATTAAAGACGGATAATCCGACACTTCTCCAATTATCCTCTTTCTATTTATTTCAGATGACGCAACTCCGGTTGCTTTTTCCTGCAGTTCTATTAGGGCATCAGCGATGTCAGATTTTACAGGTGAATCTTTTCTAACAACAAAAAATCTCCAAGGCTCAATATTCCTATGGTTAGGCGCCCATACTGCTG
>PBPE01000034.1 GCA_002724585.1 Dehalococcoidia bacterium
TATCCAAGGCAAAAGTGTACGTGAGTATTTAGTATGGATGGAAACACGGTACGGTCATCATATATAGAATTTTTTGAGAAGAATCAGCATTTACATATGCCTAGTGCTTCGCTGATACCGGCGGGAGATCCGACGCTGCTGTTTACTAGTGCAGGCATGGTGCCGTTCAAACCATTTTTCATGGGGGAGCAGATTCCTCCATCTAACAGATTGACCACTCATCAGAAAAGTTTTCGTACAGCCGATATTGAAGAAGTGGGTGATCACAAACACCTTACTTTCTTCGAAATGTTGGGTAATTTCAGTATTGGAGATTATTTTAAAACAGGAGCTATTTTCTACGCTTGGGAATTGATCACCGGTGTATTCAAGCTTGATCCTGAAAAGATATATGTGACAGTCTATCTTGATGATGACGAGGCCTACGAAATATGGAAATCGGAAATAGGTGTCCCCGAAGATCGTATATATCGGTATGGAGACAAAGATAACTGGTGGGGGCCTGCAGGAGATGAGGGTCCAACTGGACCATGCTCTGAACTGCATTACGATAGCGGTGTGATTAAGGGTTGTTCGGAAATGATGACCCCTGAAGAATTAGATCTACAGTTGAGATCTGAGCGGGATAAAGGAGTAACTCCGATGATAACGGGTTGTCATCCGAATTGTGATTGTGAACGATTTGTTGAACTGTGGAACTTGGTATTTATGCAGTTTTATCAAGATGTAGACCGTACTCGTAGCCCCTTGCCGGCTCCGAGTGTGGATACAGGTATGGGTTTAGAGCGTATCACAGCAGTTTTGCAAGGAAAAAATAATGTTTATGAAACAGATCTTTTTGCCAGTATCGTGGATAAGGTCTGTGAACTGTCCGGTATATCTTACGGTAAATCTGAAGAATCAGACTTTGCTATACGTGTTGTATCCGAACATGCTCGGGCTGCAAGTTTTTTGATAGGGGATGGCGTAGTTCCTGCTAATGAAGGACGTGGGTATGTTCTACGCAGGGTGATTCGTAGAGCTATAAGATATGGCCGTAGATTGGGGCTTGAAGAACCTTTCCTCAGTAGAGTGGGACAAGCTGTTTTAGACAGATTTGGAAGTGTATACAAGGAACTGTCTGAAAGCAATGAATTTATAATTCGTGTTATTACCCTAGAAGAGGAGAGATTTGCTAATACGTATGAACAAGGTAATGCTATTCTTCAGGATATGATATCTTTTCGACATTCTTTGTCTGATCTCGCAATAGGCAAATTAAGCGCTGAAGAGGTATCTGATAACGTTCCCGACAATAGACTGATAGGGGACCGATTTGAAAAAGAATTAGCTAATTTTGTTCAAAGATGTGCATCTGACAGTGATGCTGAAGATGTCGCTGGTCAAGCTAGTACTTTGCCTGGTGAGTGGGTCTTCCTATTGTCAGATACTTATGGCTTCCCTTCGGAACTGACATCTGAAATCACGCGTGAGCACGGAATATCCGTAGACATAGACGGGTTTAAGGTTGAAATAGAAGCTCAAAGAGATAGGGCTCGTGCCGCACAATCATTCAGTGGTGGAATGGAGATGCTCACGGTATATGAGGGATTAGGGACTGGCAAAACTTTATTTGTCGGATACGACCAATTGTCAGGTCATTCATCAGTAGAAGCTTTGCTGGTTGATGGTGTGTCAGTATTGAAAGCAACAGAATCTGAACATGTGGAAGTAGTACTCAATCAAACACCCTTTTATGCAGAAAGTGGAGGGCAGGTAGGAGACAAAGGCGAAATAATCGGGTCCGGTGGATATTTACAAGTTCTGGATACATACAGTCCGATAGCTGGCCTGGTAATTCATAAGTGTGTCGTTGCTAAAGGTGATATAGGATTCGGCGACAAGGTCAGTTGCGAGGTCGATGTTTTGCACAGAACTAATGCAGCGAGGAATCACAGTGCCACGCATTTGCTACATGCATCTCTTCGTTCGGTATTAGGACCCCATGTACGTCAAGCGGGTTCCCATGTAAGTGCAGATAGATTGCGGTTTGATTTTAGTCACGTCAGTTCATTAACTAGCGGAGAACAAACATCTGTTCAGGCGTTAGCAAATGAAAAGATAAGAGCAAATTTGAATGTTCAGACTCATGAAACTTCCTATGCAGAGGCGGTTAAAGAAGGGGCTCTGGCATTTTTCGGAGATAAGTACGGTGACGTTGTCAGAGTTGTTACTATCGCTGCTGACCAAGCATTTAGTGTAGAAGTTTGTGGAGGCACTCACGTAAGTGCGACTGGGCAAATAGGGACCCTCTTTGTGCTAGGAGAAACTAGTATAGGAGGCGGTATGAGACGTATAGAGGCTCTATCAGGAAACGCCAGTGAACGTTTATTAATGGACAAGGTTGATACTTTAGATTCGCTGTCCAGGCAACTTCAGTGCCCAGTAGAAGATATAGAAGAACGTATGGATGGCTTCATAAAGGACAATGAAGAATTAAAGCGGCAATTAACTGAACTCCAGAGAGTAGTACTACGCCAAGAATGTGAAGCTCTTATAAGCGCTTATGAGGAAGTTAATGGAGTGAAAGTAATTAGCGCCAATACGTCGGCGCCCGACGCAGATTCTCTTAGAGAGATGGGAGATTTTTTAAAAGCAAAACTAGGTAGTGTTGTTATAGTGTTAGGAACTAACAAGCGAGGGAATCCCATCATAGTTTCTATGCTGACCAATGATTTGGTAGTAAAAGGAATGAACGCTGTCGATATAGTTCGCAATGTAGCCGAGATAGTCGGTGGAGGGGGTGGCGGTAATGCCGAAATGGCGCAAGCTGGTGGGCGTGACCCTAGTCAATTGTCGAACGCCCTTCAATCTGTACCCGAATTGATCAGAACAATGTTAAAGTGATGGCCTCCATGAATGGGTCAAGACGATTGATGGGATTAGACGTGGGGGACCGTCGTATCGGCCTTGCAGTGTCTTACGATTCTATTGATTTAATTATGCCCGTCGGATATATCGACCGAATAAGCTTATCAAAGGATATAAATCAACTGTTTCAGTGGTCCGATAAACGGCTCATCAGCGCATTTGTTGTTGGCATACCATATAGAGAGATTGGCTCCAGTAACGCTACGCAGATAAAAAAAATTCGAAGATTTATTAGTGTTCTTCGGTCACGGACTAAACTTACAGTACATACTATTGACGAGTCATATACTACTGTTGGCGCTACTGGGATAATGCTGGATAGAGGTGAAGAGCCTTCAAGGCGTAAGGGTGAAGTTGACGCCATGGCGGCCGCCATAATACTTGAACGTTTTCTAACTCAGGAAGGCAGTAAATCGCAGCAATAGTCTATATGGGAGAGATTATATAATCACTAGATTTAGGAGTCATAGTACTTAGGTTTAAATCAAAGGTAAGTACAGTGGAGCTCTTGAATGAACCGCTTAGTAATCTAATGCCGTTTCTTGCTACTACGCTATCTGCTTCAAGCATGTCGAGATCATCGCTTTCTTTACCGGTTCTGTTGCATACCAGAACAGGTAGCCCCGTCTCTTCGCTTCTCTTTTCCCACTCTCCATCAGGTCCGCATCCGCCCGGACCCCAGGATGAAGGAGAAACCAATATATCAGCTCCCTGGTTTTTCAACATGTTTGAAATCTCGCTTTTATATGCATCAGCGCAGACCAAAATGCCGACTGATAGTCCATCGCATATTATCGGAGTGCATTCAGTTCCTGGGCTGGACCAGCCTTCGGGCCCTTTAAGGGTCTTTATCTTACGGTGCCGTCCTATAATCTTTCCTGACGAATGCAAGACAAATACTGAATTAAAAAGTAATTCGCTGTCGGGATCACGTTCCGGATATGATAAAAACAGTGTAATCTGACTGTTCTTTACTGTATGGCATAAATTAGCCATCCATTCGTCTGGTTGGACTTGTATCCACTTTGTGCCTATTTGCCTGTCGAATAAGTAGCCTGGTATACAAAGTTCGGGAGTTATGACCCAGTCTGAGCCTGCGTTTGCAGCTGCCTGTATGCCTAATTCAACTAGATTGCGGTTGTGTTCGATGTTTCCAAGTTCAGGTTCGAGGTGTAGGAAGGATACTCGGAGCTGATTCTTGTTTTTGTTATGGATGTCGGTCATAAGTGATGCAATAACCAATCTCTGTGAAATGATGAGCAAGCGATTATAAGAATATTATATCATTGGAGCTAGGTGAAAATACTTGACTAGGCTTATAGGGAAGGTCAGAATAGTATTTTCATATAAACTGCTTTCAGATGCCCTATGGTGTAGTGGTAGCACGTCAGCCTTTGGAGCTGTAAGCCCTGGTTCGAACCCAGGTAGGGCAGCCAATTATATGGCGAACCTTTCAATCTGATTAGTAAAGCATAGTCTGATTTGGTTTTAGTGGGTGGTTAAATGTACGCTTTGATAATTGCAGGTGGAAAGGGCGAACGGTTAAGACCTATTACTGACTCTCTCCCAAAATCTATGATTCCCGTCTTCGGAAAACCAATATTGGAGCACCAAATCAATTGGCTAAAGTGTGCTGGAGTGACTGATATAGTCTTGTTGGTCGGACATTTGTCTACAGTAATATCTGATCATTTTCGAGATGGTTCTGAATTTGATATAAACTTACACTACAGCCATGAAGATGTGCCTCTTGGCAGAGGTGGCGCTCTAAAACGAGGTTTAGGATTAGTGGGTAATGAAGAATCTTTATTTGTTATGAATGGAGATATTATCTGTGATCATGAAGCACTGAATGTTCTGGATGTGTTTAATGAACAAAGGCTTTTGTCATCAGATCATATGGCCACTATTATGGTTGTACCTATGGTTAGCGCCTATGGCATAGTGTCATTTGACGATAAGAATACAGTCACTGCTTTCAAAGAAAAAGATGTTCTACCATATTGGATAAATTCTGGGGTATATGTCTTTAGTCCTGAAATCAGTCGGTATCTACCGGATGTGGGTGATCATGAAACCGACACTTTTCCGGGACTGGTTTCTGATGGTCAGGTTGGTATTGTCAAAAGCAACAAGTTTTGGAGAAGTATCGATTCATTTAAAGATTTATCAGACGCGGAGGCTCATCTCGCTGATTTGGATTGCGATTCTCTGATTGGTTGCTAGATGAAGTTTGGTATGACTTCTTCCGCGATAGAGTGCATCAATTCTTTGATGCGGNCTATATCACCCGAATTTATTGCAAGAATNACATGNTTNGTGCCAGCATGTTGGTATTCTGATATACCATTTACCATTGCCTCGGAACTGTTGCCGGAGAGAGTGGCTCTCCTAGCGGCNCTTTCGCTTGATGGTTGGTCGTGAGCTTGGACATCAACCCTGGANGACCATGTGAATTCAGATATATCTCGATTTTGCGATTCCGCTAATTTCTCTATGTGTTGCTTGTTGGCTAAATACTCTGCCGGGCTTACACCCGAAGGATGCCATCCATCACCAACTCTGGCAGCCCTGGCTAGAGCAGCTTTGCTCGCTCCACCTATCCATAAGGGTATTGCTGGTTTTTGTAATGGCTTTGGTGAGAACTTTAAATTTGAAAAGTTCCAGCGACTACTTCTGTATGAGGGATTTTCGTTTGTCCACAATTCCTTAAGAATATTAATTGATTCATTAGTTAACGATCCTCTGTCCTTTAGAGATATACCTAAGGCTTCAAACTCCTCTGACATAGCGCCAACACCGACGCCTAGAATCAGACGGCCCCCTGAAATTTGATCTAAAGTGGCAGTATACTTAGCTAGTTCTACAGGATTGTGGTAGGGCAAAACAAGTACCGACGTGCCCAGCGTAATTGATTGTGTAGTAGCGGATAGATAGGACAAAATTGATAGCGGATGGTAATAGGGGGCGTCTTCCAGACGTTCTCTTATATAGCCGTTGTTAAAGAGGTGGTCCATTACCCAGATTGAGTCGAACCCCAACGATTCGGCTAACGGGCCTATTGCTAAGACGTCTTTTGGTTCCCGCAATCCCCAGTTATTCGGTATGGTAACGCCAAATTTCATAATTAGGGTTTCACGTTAGTAGATTGCTAGTTAGTCTTGATAGCTTGGACTAGTCGGGCAGTTTCAATTGCTGCTTCTGCTGAATTACTTCCAAGGTTGCCAGACTTGCCTCCTGCCCTGTTAATAGCTTGTTCCATATTATCAGTTGTTAACACGCCGAATATAGTAGGTACTCCGGTTTCTCGGCCGGCAGCACTGATACCTGCCGCAGCTTGTCCGGCTACCATTTCGTAATGGTCAGTTTCACCTTTGATTACTGCCCCTAGGCATATTATGGCATCAAATTGACCCGTTTCACCGTAGGCCTTTGCAACTGTTGGAAGTTCAAAAGATCCGGGGACCCACGAGACACTGATGTCGGAGTCTGTTACTCCATTACGGGTTAATGTGTCAACGGCACCTTCTAGAAGTCGTCTAGTGACAAATTCATTGAACCTAGCTACAACGATGGCTATCCGCAATCCACGCCCATTTATTTCTATGTTCATCTCGTTTGGCACAGCTGCTCTCCTATATGATCAAATCGATTTCTTATAACAGTTTAACCTGAAAATTATAGCTAGTCATCTTTGCGAAGTATATTTCTTATCGCAAATATTCGTTGGAACAATGTGAAAAAAGATATTATTGATACCACCAACAATACCCAAAGTATGAAATCAACATTGACTAAGTGGTCTATTATCAGTCCAAAACCCAAGATCATCACTCTTTCAGGTCTTGTCATAAGCCCGGTACGAGTATATGCATTTAGTCCTTCTCCACGCGCACGGAGATAACTAACTGACTGCGACAGTATCAGAGTTAGAATTAACGCCATTACATATATGAATGTTTTCTCTTTGCTGAAATCGGAGAGGAGCATATAAGCTGCTATTCCTAGTAAAAGGCTTGCCTCTCCCAGTCGATCTAGGACTGAATCAAGTAAAGCTCCGAACGGACTTTCAGTTTTCGTTAAGCGGGCCAATCCCCCGTCGAATAGATCCAGGCCAGCCCCTACCAGAAAGAGTAACCCTCCATAAAATAGTTCGCCTCTGGCGACTAATAACGCGGAGACACCACAAATAGAAAATCCTATAACAGTGATCCAATTAGGTGTCAGTCCCATTTTATGGAGGAGCTTTGCTCCTGGTATCTCAATATATCTTGCTAGTAGAGATCTGATGTGTTCTCGGTTAAGCATTTACGGCCTTTATGAAGGGTTGATTATTAAGATGTTGGTAATAGAATTCTTCGATGATTTTGGTTATTGAAACCCAACTATATCTCTGGGCAGTGATTTTAGCTACATTACCCATTTGTGATCTTAAGTGGGGATTGTTAATGAAGTACAGTATTGATTGTTCCATATCACTTGGTTCATTAGGAGTTACCAGTAGGCCTTCATAGCCAGGCTTAATTATTTCATTATACCCCTGTATGTCGGACGCTATGACAGGGACGCCAGATGCCATTGCTTCTAAAAGCACTATACCAAAACTTTCTGGTCCAATTGAAGGGCAACAGAATATGTGTGCAGATGCATAGTAACGAGGTAGTTGAAGATATGGAATTTCTCCTACTATCACGATGTCTTCAATGTTTAGGGTTTTTAGTATATCGGTGCATTCCGAATCAAGTTTTCCTGGTCCAACGATTATAAGTCGGATGTTGGCATGCAGTAATTTAACGCGTTTGAAAGCAAGAAGTAGATACTTTAACCCTTTCTTTCTTTCTATTCGACCGACAAATAAAAGATTAATTTTTCCATCTGAGAATTCTGGCAATGGGTGTGCACTGTCGACAAAGTGATTCGTGTCAATACCATTTGGAATAATGTTGTAAGATCCTGGAAAATAATTTTCTATCGATTGTTTCGCTGTTTGTGAAACGGCGATTCTGCCGTGTAAGCGTTTGTGCCACCGTTGAATCAGTGGTTTTGTGACGTTGTACAGAGTGCTTTGTCCTATATTCGCATGGAATGTTCCAATATTTATACATTTTGAGTATTCTAGAAACCACAAGGGTATCAGGGGCGCTAAGGGTTCGTGTACATGGATAATGTCATAGGAATCTTCAGCTAATATGCGCTTAACCCTTTGTTTTTGTAATAGCGATAGTGATACTCGGGCGATAGACCCCTGATATTTGATTGGGATACAGTTTCCCATGCTATGAAATTTGACATCTGACTGTATATTTGCTGGGTATGAGCACGGAGCAATGATATTAACTTGATGACCAGCTTGTGTTAGTCCTCTTGATAGGTGTGCAACGTGAGAGTTCACGCCACCGGGATGTGAAAAATCGTATGGAGATACCATGGCTATTCTTAGGCAATTGGTGTAGCCATTCATGTCGTATCCGGTTATTGTTGGTTAGGTGTTCCGAATATAAAGTCCTCTACCATTCCTCTAGCCACATCATCTGTGTATTGGACTGGGGGAGATTTCATGAAGTAAGCGCTGGGGCCGTAGATTGCCCCACCTTCCCCCCTGTCAAGTGCCAGTTTTGCACATCTGATAGCGTCGACGACAACTCCTGCCGAGTTTGGACTATCCCATACTTCCAATTTTGCTTCTAGGTTAACTGGTGCACCACCGAAAAGTTTACCTTCCATACGTATATAGCACCATTTCCTGTCCTTGAGCCATGGTACATGATCGCTAGGGCCAACGTGAACGTGCTCTGGATCTAAATCAAAATCCATCTGCGAAGTGACTGCGCCGGTCTTCGATATCTTTTTTGATACTAAACGTTCTCTTTCAAGCATGTTGAGGAAATCTGTGTTACCACCGAAGTTAAGTTGGTATGTGTCGTCGATCGTAGCACCTCTGTCTTCAAACAGGCGTGTTAAGACTCTATGTAGGATGGTTGCTCCTACTTGAGACTTTATGTCGTCTCCTACTATCGGGAGGCCGCGCTCCTCAAATCTATTCCTCCAAAAATCCTCTTTAGCAATGAAAACCGGTATGCAGTTTACTAGCCCGCAACGAGCGTCGAGAACCTGCTCCACATACCACTTGGTTGCCATCTCGCTACCTACAGGTAGGTAGTTGATCACTACGTCTACTTCACGATCCTTAAGAATCCCTGATATATCTGCTGTGGAATGTGGAGACTTTTTCACTAGGTGCGATACGTATTTGCCTACACCGTCGTGTGTCATTCCTCGTTCTACGGTAACTCCAGTTGGTGGTACGTCAGCAAACTTTAGTGTATTATTCGGAGCGGTGAAAATTGCCTCTGATAGATCCTTCCCAACTTTGTTTTCATCAATGTCAAATGCAGCTACGACTTCTATATCCTCGATTCGGTAATCTCCAATCGTATTGTGCATTACACCGGGTATTTCTTCATTAGTAGGAATCTCGACATATTTATTTATGCCTTGTACTAGAGACGAGGCGCAGTTACCAACGCCAATTATTGCAACTTTAATCTTGCCCAAGCTATTGCTCCTTCTTGGTCTTAGAGTAAAACTTTCTAGAAATAAAACCGCTGCATTTTAACAGTTAGAANAAATNCTCACAAGAATGGTCANCATCTTATGNGAATTCTACTCTTGTAGATATAGTCGCTAGTTAAAAAAGCGTATGATCGCTGTTTGGTCGTCGTGTCGGTACCTGGCGCCTGTTATCTGTGGTGCCAAGCCTAGCTCTAGGTGTTCGTCAATAAGGTGCTTTATTGTTTGCCCTGCCAGATCTGGCGATTGAGATGACCGAACGATATCCAAAAGTTCTTCTAGACTAATGTTGTCACTCACGCCGTCAGACGCTACCACAACCTTGTCACCTGGATTCAAAGAAAGTTGCCGTTGAGATACGTATAGTTCTGAGTCTGCACCTATCAGTTTAGTGCCGCTTGTCCGGAGAATCCCCCCCAGGCTACTGCTAATGCGCTGGTGTGAGTCCGGTGTTATATGATAAATCGGGCTATCGCCTGCGTTAAGAATGTCGATAGTGTTTTCTCTGTAGAGGACTACTGATGCGGTTGTCAGTAGGTATTTTCCACCACCGACTTGATAGAAATCAGAATTCATCTCAGATAATATTTCAATTACATCGTCCATGCTGGTTATGGTGCTATCCGATAATGCTTGTGCGACATTTTGAGAGGCTTCACCGCCCCCGTGGCCGGTCACGCCGTCAAGAACTACATCTAAGAATGAGTTTTGGCCAAGGTCTTTTACCAGAAAGGAATCTTCTCCGTGGGAAGAATTGTCCTGAAAAGTGTGATATAAACTCGATATCATTTGAATATTCCTCTGATTCGGTTGTAAAACATAATTAAGTTTCAATTTTAGGTATTGTAGCAATCGCTTCTTCTGGAGCAAAATCATACTTAGCCCAATGTGGGTCCGATAATAATAATGCAGCTTCATGCCATATCGTAAGCTTGTCGGCTAAGCCGATATCCTCACGGTTCTGGATTCTAACCTTGTCAAAAAAAGCAGTCAAGTCAACTCTAAAGTCGTCTACATTTAAATATTCGATGGTTCGGATGCGTTCAATAATCTGGCTGTATTTTTGTGCTGCGACGGACGAACTTGCAGAGGTGTATTGGGATATAGCATATAGTTCATCCTCGATCGATAAAATTGGGCGCATTCCATGGGGTTCCCTGTACTCGGAAATCTCGTTGGGAGGGTGAATAGATGAAGAATAATATTTCAACATCTCTAAGTAAAAGAATCGTATGTCACGAGGTTGTCTAGTGCTTTGAGGCTGATCAAGAACTATCAAATCACCTGTGTCTATTACGGTTACAGTTTTATCTAGCGGGTCGAAGAAAACATTCTGTGGATTTAAGTCGAGCAATAAGTATCCGTTACTATGGCAGATAGATTGCATCTCCATCAGCTGTTGTTGGATATAAAATGCTTCTCGTTCGTCGAGGTATGGTAATGGGTAGAGAGCAAACAGGTTCTGTCCTATACCTATTGGAACTTTTAATATACGTGATCTAGCGTCTCCCACGAGCGGAATGCCTTTCGCTCTCTGAAAAACTAGCACTGTGTATTCCTCTTCTAGAGTGTCATCGTAGTAACTGCTGTGGTCAGTCTTCTCTGAATATCCGATCATAGGTGACAGTTGCGGTATAGAATTTCCGATGTGCTTGTAAAAAGAAATAGTCTGGTCAGACCGATTTTCTGCAGATAAATGCATTCTGCGACTTATTGTTTGAGGGAGTGGTCTCTTCAAGACGACTGACTGACTCGTTCGACGGTCGTTTGCCAATCTGACTTCATAGTCTGCACCAGCGCCTAATAGACCTGAGGTCTGGTATTCGGTTAA
The DNA here is from genome assembly GCA_002724585.1 of Dehalococcoidia bacterium. GTDB lineage: Bacteria > Chloroflexota > Dehalococcoidia > Lucifugimonadales > UBA3495 > UBA3495. The sequence continues at coordinate 11,312 of PBPE01000034.1, forward strand.
GTCAACTTGGCGCATATTATATGTACCCCATTTTTAAGGAGCTATCTCTATCGCTTGCAGACTAGAGTTACCCAGTCCTCGCGTGGATTCTCCTCTATATTCTTAAAACCTGCGGTTTTCAATTCGGACTTCGTTTCGATGATTTGTTCCCTAGTGATTCCGGAAGCTATAAAGGTACCGGAATCTGATAGTACAGAAAAAATATGGTGAGCACGTTCTCGGATAGCTCGTGCTGATATATTCGCGATTGCCACGTCGAAGAGAGTGTTTTTCAATTGTGGGTGTGGCAGTGTTCCTTGATGAAGGGTAGTTTTGGAGGATAACCCAAGATTTTTCAGATTAGTTTTAGCGGCTTTCACTGCTATTGAATCTATATCTAATGATGTAACGTGTGCTGCTCCAAGTTTTATTGCTGCTATGGTTAGTATGCCCGAACCTGTTCCTAAATCTAATACTGACATTCCATCTTTTATGATGCCTTCCATGGATTCTAAACACGTGTATGTTGTAGGGTGATAACCTGTACCAAAGGCCAGCCCTGGGTCCAATTCAATTACTATGTCGGATTCTTCCGTCTGGTATTCTAGCCATGAGGGTTTTATAACTATATGACGTCCTAGTTTCAAAATGGTGAAATGACTTTTCCAAGCGTTTTGCCAGTCTTCATCTGGAGGTAGCGGATTAATTTGTAGCTCGCCAAGTGGCTGTAGAATGCTGGTGAGCTTGACTCCTACCTCGATATGGGCAAGCCGTTGCCTTGCAGTGGACAACAGGTAGGTTCGTAGTAGTACTTGGTCTTGAGATTGCACTTCCATCGACAAACCTTGCCCGTATCTGTCGAACAGGTAAGATATTGGCTCTACGTACTCATATGGTACTGTTATGCTAATCTCATGCCACTGCATATTTCTATATCCTTCAAGATGATTAAATGCGGATAGGACTCAGATACCACTTTACCCTAATTTATCTTTAATGCGATCGAATATACCTTTTTCATTACTATCTACTTCTGATTCGTCAGAGTGTGTTGTTTCAGAGGACGGTTTAAAACTAGCAGCAAGTTGTTCCAATAAAGCCTGTTGTTCCTTGGTTAATTTGGTTGGGACAGTTATGGATACTATGACTATCAAATCGCCACGCCTGTTGCTGTGTATATGAGGTACTCCTTTGCCTTTTACTCTAAACTGGGAATTTGGTTGTGTCCCGCTGGGTATTGATAGTTCCTGGGGGGTGCCGTCCAAAGTGGGAATCTGCGTGTCGATGCCCAATGCCGCTTCCGAAACATTGAGACTAAGCTCATAAATGAGATCGTATTCTTCCCGTATAAAGAGATCATGTTCTGCAACATCGACTTGAATATATAGGTTTCCCGAGGGGCCTCCGTTTGCTCCTATATCTCCTTCGCCAGTGAGCCTCACTTGCATGCCGTTTTGCACGCCGGCGGGTATTGTCACGGCCGTTTTACGGGTCTTTCTTTCTAGGCCTGATGCCTTGCATATTCCACAAGGCGAGGGGATCATCTTGCCCTTTCCTTGACAAGTAGGACACGCTGTAATTTGGGCGAATTGACCAAACAAACTCCGCTGTGTTCGGCGCACTTGCCCATTGCCCTTGCATGTATTACAGGTCTCTACAGGAGTCCCTGGTTCATTCCCTTGGCCGTCACAGGTGGCACATAGTTCTAATTTGGTTATGTCAGCTACTTTTTCTGCACCGAACACGGCTTCTTCGAATGTTAAACTGACTCGCTGTTGGATGTCCTGTCCCCGTCTTGGCTCATTGGGGCGACGTCCGGAACTGTCACCAAAGAATGAATCAAATATGTCACCAAATCCGCCGAAAATATCAGATCCGTCAAATGGTCGGTCGAATCCTGACCCACCGGATACTCCTGCATGTCCGAACCGATCATACTGGGCACGTTTCTCCGGGTCGTTTAGGATTTGGTAAGCCTCGTTAATTTCTTTAAATTTCTCTTCCGCATCAGGGTTCTTATTCCTATCAGGGTGAAATTCCATGGCCTTCTGACGGAAGGCTTTTCTGATATCTTCAGGAGAGTCTTGTTTGTTTACCCCTAAGGTTTGGTAGTAATCGTTAGGCATATGATCTCACCGATATAGCTGCTGTTCATAAGTCAATTTAACTATATTCTATATGACTTAATCTTCCAAGCGATATTACCAAATGAATATGCCTTTATTTGCGAATTGTACTGTTTTGAATGTTCTATGCATCGGTATAGTTAGAATAAAGCCAATCGTCTTGACATTGGTGCAATCGAAGATGGTACGATTACCACATTAGGCAATGGTCTAATCACTATCGTAGACGGGAGGTTCAATCATGGAATTAATTATTATCCTAGCCGTCGTCGCGGTAGCAGGGATTATTGGCTCGGGCACAGCTCTATGGATGTTGTTCCGCGCCAAAGCAGACGGAAAACGGATCGATAACGCTAGGGAAGAAGCTCGAGTGTTAATCTCTAGGGCGGAGGATGAGAAGCGTAAACTCATAATCGACGCTCAAGAGGAAGTTCTAAGGATACGCACTACCAATGAGAATGACATTAAACAGCAACGTCAAGAGCTAAGTCAGTTGGAACGTAGATTTTTGCAGCGAGAGGAGCAGCTGCAAAATAAGAACGATGAACTTGATCTAGAGCGAGGTAATCTCGCGGACAAACAACGTGAGATGGAGCAATCTTTACTGGAAGTGGCGGACCTAAAATCACAACAAGCTCAGGCTTTAGAAAAAGTATCCGGCTTGAGCGTGTCAGATGCCAGAGAGATGGTTATGTTGAAAGCCGAAGAAGAGGCTCAGCATGATCTCGCTCAAAGGTATTACGAGCTAGAGAAAGAGAGTAAAGCACGAGCTGACGAAAATGCTCGTAACATAATAACTTTAGCCATAAACCGTTTGTCTACAGATGTAGTATCAGAGACTACTACATCTGTAGTTTCCCTGCCAAACGACGAGATGAAAGGTCGACTGATTGGTCGAGAAGGAAGAAACATTAGGGCTCTGGAGTCTTTGACCGGGGTTGATATAGTAATAGATGACACTCCAGAAATCGTTACCGTGTCGTGTTTTGATCCCGTTCGAAGGGAGATTGCTAAGTTGGCATTGGAAAAGCTGGTATCCGATGGCAGGATACAACCTGCTCGTATTGAAGACATGGTTAATCGTGCCCACGTAGATATCGAACAAACAATAGCCAAAGCTGGTGAACAGGCCACTTTTGACCTGTCTGTCACCGGGTTAGATCCCGAATTTATACACTATCTTGGCCGGTTGAAATATCGTTACAGTTATGGTGAGAATGTGTTAACACATTCAATAGAGGTTGGGTTGCTAGCTGGAATGATGGCCGCTGAAATAGGCGCTAATGTTCAATTAGCTCGAATCGGAGGCCTTCTCCATGATATTGGTAAGTCATTGACCCACGAGGTAGCTGGGCCGCATGCGGAAATAGGAGCTGATCTTGCTCAAAAATATGGAGTAAATCAACCTACCTGCGCTTGTATCCGAGAGCATCACGATGATGAACATTCTTCAGTAGAATCCTTTCTTGTCGCGGCGGCTGACGCCATTAGTGCTGCCCGGCCTGGAGCTCGTAAAGAGTCATTAGAGCAATATGTAAAGAGACTCAGAGAACTGGAAGATGCAGCAAACAGTTTTACCGGAGTAGATCAAGTATATGCCATACAAGCAGGACGAGAAGTCAGGGTTATGGTGAAACCAGATGATATAGACGATTTGTCGTCTGCAAGTCTGGCCAGAGATATAGCACATAAAGTGGAGAAGGAACTTGTTTTCCCAGGGCAGATAAAGGTTACTGTCATTAGAGAAACTCGTAACATAGAATTCGCACGGTAGAGTAGTAGTAGGTTCTCAAGCGTTTATATCAGGAGAGGCTTGTCAGCGGTAGGTCCGAGGCAAGCCTCTCTTCGTTGCTGGCTCTAGCAGATTGGGCCGCTAAGTCCGGTAGATGTTGCTTGAAAGGAAGGGTTCCTTTACTTCTGGTGTGTGGAGGGATGTGGTTGAGGTGTGGTGGATCTTGCCAGTCCCGAATAACTGAAAGACAAGATGTAGCGAAAATGAAAAAGTTTAACGTAGAGGTTTATTGAAATGGAAGCTAAAGTGGACTTGCATCTACACACCACTGTTTCCGACGGACGTTTAACCCCCAGCGAATTAGTTAGATATACAGCCGCTCAAGGTCTGGAAGTAATTGCCATATCGGATCACGACATTACTGATGGTCTTGCTGAAGCATATTCAGTCATACAAGAGTATCCGAATATGACGCTTATTCCTGCTATAGAGCTTAGTACAGATGTCCCTGGTGATGAAGTGCATATGCTAGGTTACTTTATTGATTATGAAGATCGCGAATTTCAGAACATATTGGATAGGTTCCGGGAAGGACGATTAGACAGAGGCGAACTTATGGTTAAGAAATTAGCCGAATATGGGATGAATATTGAGTGGGATAGAGTATTGGAGATAGCAGGTGAGGGATCAGTAGGGAGACCTCATGTCGCATTAGCGTT